>JAHDCN010000410.1 GCA_020629815.1 Verrucomicrobiota bacterium | reverse complement strand
TCAATCAACGAGGGGTATCCGCGTTCGTTCTGCAATATCGCCTCGGTTCGCAAGGTCATCATTTTCCGACTCAACTTGCTGACGTGCAGCGGGCGATTCGGAGCGTGCGCAGTGGCGCGGAAAAATTCGAAATCGACTCGGATCGGATTGCGGTCATGGGATTCTCTGCAGGCGGACATCTGGCCAGCATGGCCGCGACCATGTTTGATGAAGAAGCCTATCCAGCCACCGATGAAATTGATCAGGCCAGCGCCCGCCCGGATTTTGCAATCCTCTGTTATCCGGTGATCAGCATGCACGAAAAATACGGGCATGGCGGATCGCGGAGAAATCTACTCGGACCAGAAGCTTCCAAGAATGAAGAGAAAGCCAAACACGTTTCCACTAATCTGCGGGTGACTGAAAAAACACCGCCGACATTCATTTTTCAAACCGATGAAGACGCTGCTGTCCCGGCGGAAAACTGCGTGAACTTTTACCTCGCGCTGCGAAAGCACAAGATTCCGGCAGAGATGCACATTTACCAGAACGGTCCGCATGGCGTGGGTTTGTTCAAAGGGGATCCAGTGGTCGGCACCTGGTCAGATCACCTCGAAGCCTGGCTGAAGACCAATTTCTTTTTCCGCCCGAAACAGGAGCGGGTTGCGGTATCGGGAGGAGTCACTCTGGATGGCAAACCAGTGAGCTGGGGTGTGCTGAATTTCGAGCCGACCGATCCTTTTTTGCCGACCACCGCCGTTCGTGTGCGTCGGGGAAAATTTTCTGCCAACGCGGACAAGGGCCCGGTCGCTGCAACTTCCCACATTCAGTTCGAAGGTAGCGTCTGGGAAGATACCCGCGACCCGAAAGACAAAGTCACTCGCCTGACCCGACTTTCCCCTTCATCAGCCCCCGAGATTTCGATTCAGTTGCAGAAGAAATTCACGGATCCGTTACAGTTCGACTTCCTCACGAAGTAACCGGTTTATCCGGCGTAATCCCGTTGACGCAAGCTCCCGGAGAGCGCTACATTTCCGGCGAGTAATCAATGAAATTGTGCCGACTCATTTATCGGAGTATCTCCACTGAAGAGGTTATGGAGAATGAAGAGTTACTGAGACTGGAAAAGCAGGCGGTAACTTACAACTCTTCTGTAGGAATTACCGGTCTGCTCCTACTTTCAGGCAATCAATTTCTTCAAACACTGGAAGGGCCGTACACCGAGGTAAACACCCTCTACAACAAGATCTCCGCAGACAAGCGGCATCACACACCGGAGCTGCTGACTTTCGAAATGGAAGTCGAACCCTACTTTTCCGATTGGAACATGCGCCTTGTCGATCTTTACGATTTGCCAAAGGAAAAACGTCAATTCCTGATGGCAAAGTATGCCAACAAAGACGGAATCATTGAGTTTCCTGATCGGCTTCATGAAATTTATTCGTTGATGCTGGATGCGAAGACCCTTTGCGCCGGCGAACCCTGGCGCATCGACAATGGCTGACTACGATTCTTCGCTACTGCAACATACCGGGCATGATTACGATGCTCTCCTTGCCGGCTGGGAGAAACTGTCGCGTAACTGCGTCGAGCTAACCAGAGTAGAGGGATACCCCGTCATCACGCTGCAGAACAAAGCAGCGGCCGGAGATCCTAGTGACGGTGTCTATATCAGTGCGGGTGTTCATGGCGACGAATGCGCTCCAGTGTGGGCCCTACTTGAATGGGCGCAGGAGAATCTCGATACTTTTGATCGCCCACTCACATTGTTTCCCTGTCTCAATCCGGTCGGTCTGATAGAGAACACTCGACGGGATCAAAATGGCGATGATCTAAACAGAATGTTCGAAGCAGCCGAACATCCGGTAATCGGTGCATGGCAAGAAAGTCTGGGAACTCAAAAGTTTCGACTCGCCATCAATCTCCATGAGGACTACGACGCCAGAGGTATCTATCTCTACGAGTTGCCCGTCGGTGAATTCACACCTGGAGACTCCCTGCTTTCCTCCTGCGAAACCATCATTCCCCGGGATATCCGGGACGAGATCGATGGTTCCCCTTTTTCCAATGGTCTACTCTCCAGAGGAGAGACGGTGGAAGAGTTGGAGTCGATTGTGGAGGAGGAATTAGGCGGTGGCTATCCTGAAGCAATCTGGCTCAGCCTTCACCACCTCGACAAAGAGAACGGATGCGCTCTGACATTCGAAACGCCGAGCGAATTCAGCCTGACCGACCGCATCCGGACTCATCGAAAGTTTATCGATGCCGCTATCGACAGCATTTCGTAATATCATCCGGATTCACCGAGAATCCTTGCCCAGTCTTTCAACAATCCGGCCGGCGAGCTCGTCAGCCAATTCCTTTTCCTGATCCGCCAGATTCCGGGTTTCTCGTTCAGGCGTTCGATGATCGTAGAGCTCACGCTCGCCCTTCCGATGTACGATCAGACGGTGTGAATCAGTCCGAATCGTTCGCACTCCGCTTTTGTAGCTGAACGCCGCATGCCCGGAAGCATCGGGAGATTCGAGAATCGACTTCAGCGAAACGCCATCGACAAAGTCAGGCTTCGGCAATCCAGCCAATTCTGCCAGAGTAGGGAAAACATCGAGTGTCTCAACGATCGATTTGGTGCTCTCGCCGGGCTTTTTCATACCCGGATAACTGATAATCAAAGGCGAGTGTAGCGACTCCTCAAACAAAGCATGCTTGCCCCAGATTGCGTGTTCGCCGAGATGCCATCCGTGGTCGCCCCAAACTACGACAATGGTGTTATCCGCTTTGCCGAGCTGTTTCAGCTTTTCCATCATGCGCCCAATCTGAGCATCGGCATGAGAAATACAGGCGGCGTAGTGACGACGAACCTCCTGGGCGAACTCCGCATCGTCGTTGGGAT
>JAHDCN010000409.1 GCA_020629815.1 Verrucomicrobiota bacterium | reverse complement strand
TGCTGCTGATTTTGCTCCTCGTTTTCCTGATCGCCGTCCTGTTCCTGATTTTGATCCTGCTGCTGTTCCTCGTCCTGGTTTTGCTGCTGATCTTGTTGCTGCTGCTCCTGCTCCTGTTGTTCTTTTTCCTGCTCCTGCTTTAGCTCCTCGATCTTCTTTTTCACGAAGTCACGATTGTGAGCCGCGTCTTCGTTGGATTCATCCAGCTTGAGAGCGGACTCGTAGTGCTCGACTGCACTCTCCCACTGCTCGAGAGTCGCGTTAATGGAATCCTCTTTGGAAACGCTCGACTGCGGGCTGTCGGGTTTTTGCCCCACCCGCTGATGCTTCATCAGGGTGACCTGACCTTTGCGATACAGCGTATTCCCAAGGTTGTAGTGAGCGTCTTCCCGCATTTGCCGGTCCTCAAGCGTGAGAGCCTGACCGAATTCGTTGGCCGCACGTTCGAAGTCTTTTTTCCGATACGAAGAAGCGCCGATTCCAAATCGAAGAATGCCCCATTTGCTTTTCGCCGGCTCCTCCGCCAACTCCGCTTCGTAGCTGGAAATGGCACTATCGTAATCTTCTTCCGTGAAAGCCTGGTGTCCCTGAATCAAGGCGTCAGCAGAAAAGGCCGGGCTGGCAAAAAACACAACAGCCGCCGTGCTAACCACAGCCGGAGCTCTGGCAGGTGTCCTGCGCGCCAAGCCAAAAAACAAAGGCACGATATGAGAAAGGAAAAACAGGCCCAGCCCGATTCCCGCCGGCCACATGAACCTCTCAATTGGGCGAAGCCTTGCTTCCTCCTCTTTGCGCGTCGTCTCGATGGTAGTGGTAATCTGGTTCACCACCCGGCTCAGTGAGGCATTGCCACCGAGGTGAATGTAGACGCCACCGCCGGCCGCCAAACCTTGCAGCTGGGCAGGGTCCAACCGGGTCCGGACAATCTGTCCCTGATCATCTTTGATGAACACACCCGGGATGTCGTTGCCCTGATCATCCTTCTCCGGAATGATCGCACCTTTTTCGGTGCCGACGCCGATCGTGACGATTGCCATGGAATTGTCAGCCGCCTTCTTTTTCAAAGACTCAATCTCATCCGCGCCTTCCAGCGCTTCGCCATCGGAAAAAATCACCAGCGCGCTCTGACCGATCCCGGCCTCGGCAAACGTCTTTTGCGCCAACTCAACCGGTGCACCCAGATTGGTTCCGCCACGGGGAATGATCTCGGTATCCAGCTGATCAATTGCTTCCGCTACGGCGTCGTGATCCATCGTCAACGGCGCCTGCAGAAAGCCACGGCCAGCAAAAGCAATCAGGCCCACCCGGTCATCCGGCAAACCGGCAACGATATCTTTCGCTGCCAACTTGGCTCGTATCAGGCGGTTCGGCACCAGGTCATTAGCCAGCATCGAGCGCGACGTATCGATCGCAATGATCAGGTTGCGGCTTTCGCTCTCGGTCTCCGTTTCTTCAAAGCCCCACTGCGGTCGGGCAAGGGCAACGACCACGCAGACCAGGCCTGCGGCGATCAGCGAAAATGAAGTCCATTTCTGCCACTGGCTGTCGCCGGAAATCAGCATCTGGTGCAAACGCGGAGAAACCAGACCCGGCAGACTTTTCTTTGCCCGGATATGGGACAGAATACGCAGCAACAGCAAGGGAATGAGCGCGAAAAGCGCCCAAAACCAAACGGGACTGGCGAACTGGATATCCATTAAACGGGGCGTGGGTAATTTGTCATCGCGTAGCCAAGATGCAAATGCTCGAAATCAGAAGAACGATTGGCAAATTTCATCAGGGAAAGCGTCGCCAAACCGTCTCGTCGCCTACCAAAGTCAGCACACCGAAAATCAGCGAACACATTGCCGGAATGTAAAACAGCTCAGCGGCGTGAACGGTAGTGCGCTTTTTCACCTCGGTTTTTTCCATCTCATCAATGCGCTCAAAGATTTTCTGCAATCCGGAAGTGTCCTGAGCCCGGTAGTATTCCCCCTGCGCGATCTGCGCAATTTCCTTCAGCGTTTCCTCATCGTATTCCTGCTGCAAACGCTGAGGCCCAAGCGGAGTTTGCACCACGTAATCACCGTAGGTTCCCACTGCGATGGTATAGACTTTTATACCCAAAGTCTTGGCCAGCTTGGCTGCTTCAATCGGGGACAGTTTGCCGGAATTGTTCACTCCATCGGTTAGCAGAACCACTACCTTGCTTTTCGCCGGTCGTTTATCCAATCGCTTCGCTGCCGCTGCAATCGCAGAACCAATCGCGGTGCCGTCTTCGACCAAACCAATTCTCACCCGCCCCAGACCGTGAGTTCCCTCCAGCCAGCTTTTGGACAGGGTCAACGGACTGGCAAGGTACGGACGCCCGGCAAAGGCAAGGATTCCAATCCGGTCGGTGTCTCTACTCTGAATAAATTCCCTGGTCACTTTCTTCGCCGCCTGCAGGCGATTCACCCGCTGTCCACCGATGGTAAAATCCTCCACTTGCATCGAACGCGACACGTCGATCGCGAGAATCATCTCAATCCCGCTTTCAGAAATGTGCTCGGTTTTATTGATCCATTGTGGCCGCGTCAGAGCGAGCACCAGGCAGGTGATCGCCAGAAAAATGGAAGCCAGACGAAAACCTCCGGCCCGCCCCTTGGCCATTTTTCCCATGTGCTCCAGAATATGCAGCGAGGAAAAAGTAACCGAACTCTGGTGGCCGGAACGACTCCTCAGCAAAGCCAACAGAGGCAGCAGCAACAACAAAAGCAGCGCCCAGGGATGCTCAAGATGAAAAGTGGTTTCTGCGAGGAAAGGAGGCATTGGCGAAACGCAAATCACCAACAGAAAATTCAGGCTGTTGGCTCTGCGGATGCGTAAGGATACGCATCCCTACCTTTTTCGAAACCGAAAATCACCACTCAATCAC
>JAHDCN010000408.1 GCA_020629815.1 Verrucomicrobiota bacterium | reverse complement strand
ACCGCTCGTCCAATCATCTGGGAGATCAGCCTGGTTCCGCAATACCTCTTGCTGACCTTTGTCTTATTGACGGTGTTTACTGCGCTGGCGGCGATTGCTCCGGCACGTCGGGCTGCAAAAAGAAGTATTGTGGATGCGTTGGGTCATGTTTGAAAAAACGATTCCATCCGCTACATTGCGGAGATGACACCCTTTCGCCTCTCTCTTTTCTGTTGTGCCTCTTTTCTTATTTTGCCGCCTCTCGCAAGCGCTCAGGATGCAGCGCTAATTGCTGCTGAACAGGCGCGCGGTATCGGAGCGGGGGGAGTTGAATGGAAAGTCAATGTTTCCAGTTCGGACAGCCGCAAGGGAGTGTTTCGAGCTATTTCTCAGAATGGAAAAATATGGGCGGAGGTGCTTGAACCGGTACACCCCAAAGGGAACAAAAAGTACATCGCTGAGGCAAAAGGAGGAATGTGGTATTGGCAGCCAGGATTGAGCCGTCCTGTTTCCGTATCCCGACGTCAGCGTCTCTCCGGCGATGCAGCTATTGGTGATATCGCTTCGACCAGCTACGTGGCGGGCTACAAAGTGGCCGGTAAAACGGATGGCGAAGTAAATGGTGAGCCAGCGTCCATTTATACACTCAAAGCCAATTCACTCACAGATACTTATCGCGAGATTCGATACTACGTGACCAAAAATGGAAATCTGGGCAAAAAAGCTGAGTTCTATGCCAAAGGCGGTAAGCTGATTCGTTCTTCGACGATGGAATATGGAAACACCGTAGCTGGAAAACCTTTCCTCTCAAAAATGGTCGTAAGTGACTCGGGCAAGACGATTAGCTTGAGTTTCTCGAATGTGAAAATGGGCAATTATCCGGCGGCCCTTTTTGACAAAGGAAATTTGGCCAAGTGACCCGAGGCTTTGCCATACAGGCTTGCGTCGTGTATTGAGATTCCTTGAACAAAGCTGGAAATTTTAGAATTTATGGTTATTTTATAACTGTAATTTTCTAATGTCTCTTCAAATTCTCGAGGAATTCTCCGAAATCACGAACCTGAAGCCCAATTGGGAACGGCTTGCAGAGCTTTCTGCTCACCCGTTCGGTGGCTATTCTTTCGTTGATGCATGGTTCCGTATTGGCATGCCCGATGCGGCTAAGCCGCTTGTTTTCGTCGATAGAGAAGATGAAAATTCAGTCAGTGCGATTTTGCCTGCCTACGAAGTCGGAAGCAGCATCTGTCTGGCTGGAGACACTTTCTGGGATTACCAGGATGTGATCACCTCTGACAGAAGTGCTGCTGAAAAGCTGGTCCGCCAGATTTTTGATTGGGTCGATCGCAATCGCCCGGGTAAAAGTCTTCGATTCCTCAAATTATCAGAGAACGGTTTGTTGCATTCGCTTTTGGAAGAGGGCGGCTACCCTCTGGTAAAGCGAAATTATGGTCCTTGTCCCTTCGTGAGTATCGAGGGCGGTCTGGATGCTTATCTCAGCTCTCTCACTCGAAAGAGAAGGGGGGATATGAGGCAGGCAATCAATCGCTTTGCCAAAAAGGTCTCTGACTACGAGTTGAAGATTTATCGAGGTACAGAGATTACCTCCGAACTGCTGGATGAGGCTATCGCTTTTCATCAAAAGCATTTCAATCGGTCAGGAGACAATTCTACCGAATACCACAATATCCGTGAGTTCCTGGAGCTGGTGGCAGCTGGAACGTCTCCGCAGTTGCACCTATCAACGCTCGACGTCGAAGGTGAGCGGGTTGCCGTGGACTTTGGTTTCGTCTCAAAGCAGACGTACTTTGGCTACCTCACGACTTTCGACCAAAAGTTCGGTGCTCTACGACCCGGCAAAGTTCTGATTCTCAAGCGGATTGACGAATGGGTGGAAAAAGATGAAGTGAAGACGATGGATCTGATGCTGGGAGCCGAAAGCTACAAACGCTACTACACGAAAGATGAGAGCTATTCTATCTATCGTGTAACCGCATTTCCGCGATCCGTGGCCGGAAGGTTGAAGCATTCGGCAGCTTCACTCATTTACAAAATTCGTCCTCTTGCGGTTAAGCTGTATCGCAAAGTGAAGCCTTCGGAATTTTCCTGATATGGTAGAAAAGTCTCTAGATGGATGTGAATGGGTAGGCCCGTTTTCAGCAAACGAATTGCCGGCAAAAAAAAGTGAGCTGAGTGAAGAGGACTTCGAGCTGCTTCAAAAGACAGCAAACTGGATCGACGAAAATATTTCACTGGTCGTTGAAAAAGCTCCCGGCAGAAACGAAGCGGTGTGCCCCTTCGTTCCGACAGCGCAAGAAAAGGGAACCGTCTACTTGATGGTTGCCCGTTCGCTGCAGAATTCGGGAATGGAAGGGCTCTCCGAGCTGGTTTGCCAATTGGCAGATTTATATGAATCACTTTCACCGACTAGAAAAGACAGTGCCTATCTGTTTAAGAGTCTGGTGGTCGTGTTCCCTGAAGTTGAAGGGCAGCTGATCTACGACACCGGTCATTCGAGTAACTGGGTAAAAGGGGAACTGCTGAAAAGAGGAATTGAACTCGGAGATTTTTTTCCTACCCATCCGTGGCCAACCTCGTGGGACGAAACATTTCATGCGCAGCGCAGCCCGTTCAGTGCATTTGTCTTGCGACCTTTTGTAGAGGCTGATTGGGAATCCGTATCCATGATCCCCCGTTACCGGAAGACCTATTTGGAGCAATTTGGTTCAGCTCCGGATCGCCATAAAAATCAGTGTCCCACACACCGTTTTCGCAAAGCGGTGATCTACTACAAAGCACTGCTTCGGGATTTTCTCAAACCACCCAAACGTCGCGCAAGGCGCTAAGATGGGTAGGCACTAAAGCTGCTTTTACAAAGTTTTGACAATTTTGCACTGGGCAGATTGTTCAGAATTTCTGAAA
>JAHDCN010000027.1:13646-18263 GCA_020629815.1 Verrucomicrobiota bacterium | reverse complement strand
TCTTCGGACTCAGAGAATAAATCTGCCTCCTGGAAAGCTTCCTCTTTTTCGAAAACCTCTTCCACTTCTTCTTCGATCAACTCCTCTGAATCTTCGGCTTCCTTTTCATCCCCCCCTGCAACGGGAATCGGGATCGCTTCCCGTTCAGGTTTCCCGGTCGATTCCGCTTCCTCTGCCGTTTCAAGAAACAGGATTCTCGACTGAGCCGTCGCCAATTCGTTTTCCAGCTCCCTAACGTTCCGGAGTTCACTTTGCAATTGCTCCCGGAACTGATCGTTCTGCTCTTCGTATTCCTGCAGCGTTTGTCGCACGCTGATCGAATCCCGATGATGCTCGCCCATTTTTTGTTCAAACAGCTCCCGCTTGCGAGCTTCTTCAGCTGCCTTCGCCTCTGCCGCTGCCAACTGTTGCTGATGAAAATCGACCGAAACCGTGCTGCCCTTTTTTCCAGCCGGTCGAAACGTCTTTCCGATTATTTGAATCCAACCAAGAAAGAATCCGATTAAAGCGGCTACTCCCAGTAGAACTGACATTTGGACAGCGAGGTAAATCCATCCCTGATTCTTAACGATCCCTCTCGTAACCAGAGCATCCGGGCGCTTGGAAACCCCGCGATTGCCAGCCGCCGATACCACACTTACTTCACGCAGATCGACGCCTTCAACACCATAGATTGAATCGACGAGGAAGAACAAATCCTCCTTCTTCGCCGCACTTTTGACCTCCCCTGAAAGCTCTGCATCGCGACCATTGAATTCTACTTTGAGGTTTCCAAAGTCGTAAGCCTCGAGCTTTTCCTCCACGACCGTGGTCAGCTTCTCCTCCAATTTCGGCCTTCCAAAAACCAAAGAAAACAGAACCAGACCCACCAAAGGAACCAGCAGAATCGCTACCAGCGTGTCTCTGAGCACCTTTGGATCGAATCCGCTCTTTTTTCTCTTTTTCTTCATCCGGTCGGTCTACCAGAAAATGGGTGTGGGTGGAGACGGGAGAGGGATCGATGCCCCGGCTTCAATCAGCCTGCTGGCGAGTTCATGATTGTGCTCACGAAGAAGATGAGAAACCCAACTCTCCCCATCAGTTCTCAGTGCGTCAGCAGTGGCGCCCCGACGCAGAAGCACTTCCAACAATTCCTGATTCTCCGTCGAGAGCGCGAAATCCATCAGGACGCTCCCTTGATCGCCGCCCAACTCATTCCAATCGACCCCGCTCTCCAGCAAGAAATCCATCTGCTCGGCATTGCCCTCCTGCATCGCAAAGATCAGCGTGCCCTGCACATTCGCTCCGGCATCGACCAGTGCTTTGCACGCCCCCATGGCAAACATCTGCACCGCCCGGTCGAGCAAGCGCACTCCTTTTTCAATCTCCAAATCCGGAGACAACCCGGCCTCCAGCAAAGTTCGGAGTAACGGCACGTTGCGCGTCTCGAGTGCAGCCTGAGCAAATACCGGATCGGTGAAATCCACTCCGCCTTCGAGGAGCAAGCGAGTGATCACAACATCGCCATCGAGAATGGCGGTGACCAGCGGCAGATCTCCATCGCTACGAAACCGATCCGGATCAGCACCTCGATGAAGCAGGATCTCCAGCATTGTCAGGTCACCCTCGATCATCGCGGCTTCAATTGGCGTGGCAGAAACCGGAATATCCGGTTCACCACGGGGTAGCTTTTCGGTCAGCGGCGCATTCACAGCTGCTCCTGCATTCATCAACGAAATGGCCAGATCAGGATCACCACTGCGAATCGCGGTCACCAGAAGCGTCTCGCCATTGGGCAAAACAAAATCCACATCGGCACCCGCCTGAATCAGCTGCTTAATCCGGGCCCCATCTTTGCGAGCGACCGCCACAATCAAGGGCATATTTTCATCGGGCTCGGAAATGGCTTTTATCGGATCGATCCCGAGCTCGCGCAAATGCCCAAAGGAATCCTGCGACAGACTCGCCGTGCCAGTGAGCACATCGGCAACGCTCATCGACTCGCCTACGTTAAACTCATCAACAATACGGTGAATCTTTTCCGCGAGCACAAAGTCTCCCGAGTGGATTGCCTCTTCAAACGCGGAGACATTGGTGTCTTTCGATTTCACATGCAGCGTGCGTTCCACCTGAAATTTCGGAAAAAGAAAATCGATCGACTCACGCGAACCGTTCCGAATGGCGGCAATCAACGGAGTCTGCCCTGAGTCGCTGTAATCGCCCATGTCCACACCCGCGCGCGACAAATGCTGAAGGCTGTAGATACGATTTTCCGCCGCAGCTTCGACAGCAGCGTTTACCGATACTTCCACATTCCGGCTCTCCAGCAAAAACCTCGACCTCGAGCCGCTGTCTGTCTGCAAATAGCCATGCGCCGCAACCAGGCTGCCCACCACGAGGCAAATGATCAACGTCGATAACAAGAGGCGAAACGTTGAGCCTATCCGGTATCCGAAAATCATCCCAACACAACAAAGGGACGCGATTCTATCGACTTTTGACACACCAAACAAGAAGATTGCCGGAGGAAACGTTTAACTAACCTCAAACACCCGCTGGGGCGAACAAACCCATTGCCTGTATTGCGAGTCTTCGCCCGGGGAATATTTCACTCCTCCGGCCCAGGGAGAAAAGGCGGGTAAAATCCATTTCTCTTCCGACTCCGCCTTCTCCTGCACCAGCGACGGCAGGCGCAAGGCCAAACCCGCCCCGTCGTTTAGTCGAAACGACGGATGAATGTGCCCGTGAATCTCCGTTTTCCCTTCCGGACAGTCGAGTCCGAGGTGTCCGTGGTGAAAAAAGAAACCCTCTGTCTCGTAGGAATCGACGAAAGCAAAATGCCGGAGCACTTCGCCGCGGTCATGATTGCCCCGCACCAGAATCACCTCGGGACAAATTTTCTGCACCGACTCCAGCCACTCGATTGCTTCGCGGGGCGCAACCCGGTTATCTACGATATCACCGACCAGAATCAGCGTCTTCGGTTTCCAGTCTTCCAGCAAAGCTTCAAGCCGATTTTCGATACTCGTCATCCCCCACAGGGGCCACAATCCGCCGGCTGCCCGGCGGGCCAATTCGTATCCAAAATGCAAATCTGCCACTGCGAGCCAGTTTTCCGCCTCACAGAACAAGCCCAGCCGACCATCCAGAGAAACCCCGGGCGCAATTTCCGCATTCACCGGAGCGACGGGATCATCGGTTGATTTTTCTCCTGACTCGACCATTCTCTTTTTCGCACGCAAACCTGCAACGCACTATGTCAGAAGAAAACGATTCGGCGCAAACGGAAGATCTCAGTCAGTTGTTGAAATTCCGTCGGGAAAAGCTGGAAAAACTCCGTGAACTCGGAGTCGATCCTTTCGGTCAGAAATTTGAAACCACGCATCGCCCGGGCGCTTTGCGCGAAAATTTCGAAGAAGAGCTGGAAGTGAAAATCGCCGGACGAATCACCGCCCTTCGCGATATGGGCAAGAGCAACTTCATCGACGTCTCCGATCTCGATGGACGGATCCAGGCGTTTATCAATGCGAAACAACTCGGCGAAGAGCAGTGGGCGGTTTACAAGAACCTCGATATCGGTGACTGGATCGGAATTTCCGGGGAAACGTTCACCACCAAAACCGGAGAGCCTTCCGTAAAGGCCAACGAAATTACCGTCTTGTCAAAATCACTGCGCCCACTGCCGGACAAATATCACGGCGTGGTCGATCCGCAGATCAAATATCGCCAGCGCTACCTGGACCTGATTGCCAACGAGCGCAGTCGCGAAATCTTTCGCAAGCGCTGCCTGATGGTAGCCGAGATTCGTCGATTCCTGAACGAGCGGGACTTCGTCGAAGTGGAAACTCCGATGCTTCAGGACGTTCCCGGAGGTGCAGCTGCGCAACCGTTCGAAACGCGTCACAACGCGTTGGGGATGGACATGTATATGCGGATCGCGCCCGAGCTTTATTTGAAACGCCTGCTGATCGGTGGATTCAACAAAGTGTTCGAACTGAACCGCAGTTTCCGGAACGAAGGCATCAGTCGTCGTCACAATCCCGAGTTCACGATGCTGGAAGCCTACTGGGCGTATTCAGATTTTGAACAAATGGCCGACCTGGTCGAGGAGCTGATTTGTCACTTGGCAGAGAAATATTGTGGCGGCCTGCAGATCGAGCACAAAGACGCCGAAGGCAACGTGACCAAAACCATCAACTTGCAGCGCCCGTGGAAGCGCGCTCCCTACAAAGAGCTGGTCGCCGAAGCAGCCGGTGATGACTGGTGGGATCTGACGGCGGATGGTCGCCGGGACCGATGCAAAGAGCTTGGCGTGGAAATTTCCTCCGAGATGGAAGACTACGAAGTGTCGCAGCAGGTGTTTGAAAAGCTGGTTGAGGAAAAATCCATCGACCCGGTATTTGTCACTCACGTTTCCAAGGAGCTGGTTCCGCTGGCGAAACAAAACACCTCCGACGACTCAGTAGTGGATGTCTACGAATTGATCATCAATGGAGCGGAGATTTCACCCGGATATTCCGAGCTGAACGATCCCGATGTGCAACGTCAGCGACTTGAAGAACAAGCTGGTGAAGAAATCCAAAAGATCGACGAAGATTTCCTGCTCGCACTGGAATATGGCATGCCTTCCGCCGGCGG
>JAHDCN010000027.1:0-13546 GCA_020629815.1 Verrucomicrobiota bacterium | reverse complement strand
GCATCGACCGCCTGATCATGATGCTCACCGGCGCCGAGTCGATTCGCGACGTCGTCCTGTTCCCACAGTTGAAGAGAAAAGCCCTGACCTAACAGGGTTAACTCATCGACCCAACAGGGTTAGGTCCAAGAGGTAACAGGGTTAGGTGGCGACGGATTAGCCGTCGGTGATGGTGAGTTTATTACCTTTGCCGCGGCCACGCTCTTCGGCCCAGACTTTTCGACAGTGATCGTAGATCTGGCCGATCGTCTCTTTGTATTTCATCCGAAATTCGGTGGTTTTGGCGTGAGTCGTGTCCGGGTAGTGCTTGGTCACGATGGTGTCCATCTCGCCCATGCCGACCTTGGTAGTGACTTGGTTGGCGATGTCTTTCAGCCGACTAATGGTGGCACTGCCACTGGTCACGGATGAATTATCGGTCACCGGCTCGAGAAAATAAAAGCGGGCAGTGACATTGCCGTCAGTATCCACGGTGCATTCGTAGACTTTCACTGCGCCATCGATCAGATACTCGTGCTGACTCACTGATGTAATTTGGTCGAGCCTCGCGACGAACCGCCCACCGGATGTCTCAACTTCCCAGAAACCCTGCAATCCCGGTGACACTGTCGATCCACCATCGGTATTGGTATTTCCTCCACCCTGACCCTGCTGGGCCTGCATTGTTCCGACACAAAAAATCAGCCCCAAAACGGCAATTATCGTCTTCATGTCAGTAGTAGGCCGTCATTTTGTAAAAATGACAAGACTTGTCGTGAGGAAAAGTTGATCCCGGGCGACCTCCTTGCGCCTTTGAGCGTAACCTCCACAGCACTATGCCCTCCTACGGAAAAGTAATTCATTGGTTTCGACGTGATCTTCGGCTCTCGGATAATACCGCTCTGTTTCAAGCAACCGAATCCGCGCAGGAGGTTGTTCCGGTCTACATCACGAGCACCTGGAAGAGCCAACATGGATGGACCGGTGCACCACGTCAGCAATTCCTCTGCGGTTGTCTGGAATCATTGGGAAAAAATCTCGAAGCTATTGGCAGTCGGCTGGTAGTCCGCTCCGGCGAAGCCGTTGCCGAGCTGGAAAAACTGATTCGCGAAACAGAGGCCGAAGCAGTGTTTCTGAATCGTGATCCTGATCCATTTGGGAAAGGAGTGGAGAAACAGCTACAACAAAAGTGTCGGGAGCTGGGCGTCGCCTTTCACGGTTACAAGGACGTGGTGCTTCACGAGCAGGATGAGGTGCTGAACGGTTCCGGGCTGCCCTATCGGGTCTACACTCCGTATTCGAAGAACTGGTTTACACAGGATAAGCCCACTCCCCTGCCTCGGGTAAAATCTCTGGGCAAACCATCGGAGATCACCTCCGAACCTCTGCCCAGCCTTGAGACCTGGGGGCTCGCATCGAATCCTGCTGATATTCTTCCTGCGGGCGAACGAGCTGCTAACGAAAGACTGATCGCCGCTCTTGAAGGTCCACTTCTCTCCTACGCAGAGAATCGCAACGACCCGACTTCGCAGACGACTTCACTACTGGGAGGGGATTTGCGGTTTGGAACTCTCTCGCCTCGTCAGGTTTTTGCACAAAGTCAGGCAGCCATGTCTTCGGCCGGAAAAGCAAGCCAGCGACAATCGATCTTCACGTTTCAGAAGCAGCTGGCCTGGCGGGAATTTTTCATGGCGATTCTGGGGCATTTTCCCGAAGTGCTCGATACCGATTTCAACGAAAAGTGGCGCGGCTTGCATTGGGATGATCCCGAGGAGGAGAACAAATTCGAAACGTGGAAACAGGGCATGACCGGTTTCCCGATTGTCGATGCCGGAATGCGGCAACTGCTCGCAACTGGTTACATGCACAACCGGGTTCGCATGATCGTCGCGATGTTTCTGACCAAAGATCTCCATCTGCACTGGCGCCTTGGTGAGTCCCACTTCATGCAGTGGCTGGTCGATGGCGAAATCGCCAACAACAATGGCGGTTGGCAATGGTCAGCAGGAACAGGCGCCGATGCAGCTCCCTATTTTCGAATCCAAAACCCCTGGACCCAAACCGCACGCTTCGATCCAAGGGGCGAATACATCAAGCAATGGGTGCCCGAACTGGCAGAGGTGAACCCCAAACGTTTTCAGTCACCGGCGGAGCCACTTGACCCATTGGCCCAAGATTACCCGCTGCCGATGGTCGATCACAAAACAGAACGCGAGCGGACTCTGGAAATCTTCGCCAAACACAAGCAAACACTGGAAGCCTAGTCGCAATGAAGATACACCGAATGGAAAGCACCCAGATTCTGCCGATACCGGTAGACGAGGCATGGGGTTTTTTCAGCCATCCGAAGAACCTGGACGATATGACGCCCCCGGGGCTTGGTTTCCAAACAATCAGTGGAGACGACGAGAAGATGTTTGCCGGGCAGATCATTGTCCATAAGATCAAAATCGTGCCTCCCATCTGGACCAACTGGGTGACGGAAATCAAAGAAGTCGAGGAGGGTCACTACTTTATCGATGAGCAGCGCTCGGGCCCGTATCGTTTCTGGCATCATCTGCATCGCTTCGAGGCCTGCGAACAGGGAACACTGGCACTGGATCGAGTGCACTATGCCCTGCCATTTTTTCCTTTTGGCGAAGTGGGATTGCCCCTGATTCAAAAGCAGTTGGATCAGATCTTTTCCTTTCGGAAGGAATACCTGGAAAAGAAATTTGGCTCTGCGTGAACAGAACGTTCAAAAACCCTTGAAACCCGATTGAATTCTGGCATTCTCCCAAGGCCCTTTTCGGAAAACCTCGGCCTCGAATTTATGGCAACACGAAAGAAAGCAATCCTCGCGCTGGAGGACGGCACAATTTTTGAGGGAACCGCGTTTGGCGCGGAGACAGTTTCGACCGGTGAAGCTTGCTTCAACACGTCGATGACCGGTTATCAGGAAATTCTCACGGACCCTTCGTATCGTGGGCAAATCGTTACGATGACTTACCCGATGATCGGCAACTATGGAGTAGCTGACGTTGACTCGGAAAGTAACGAAGTTCATGCGCGTGGGTTCGTTATCGAAGAACTCTGCGAAGTGCCGAGCAACTGGCGCTCCGATCTGTCGCTCGATGAATACCTGAGAAAATCCGGAATCCCAGGAATTGAGGGTATCGACACCAGGGCCCTGACCAAGCGACTCCGCGAATGTGGGGCCATGCGCTCGGCGATCTGCACCGATGAATCACTCGACGGCGAAGGGGCGGTGGCCGCGGCCAAGGCATCCGACCCAATGGAAGGCAGTGATTTTGTAAAAGAGGTCACAACAGCGGAAGGCTATGCCTGGGACCCCGAAAGCAAATTGAGCCGCGAATGGACAGTGGTCAATGCATCGGTGGATGAACCGCTCGAGTCAGAGGCCGGCGAGATGTATCGCCCTCTACCCGATGTGAAATACCGCATCGTTGCCTACGACTTCGGAGTGAAGAAAAATATTCTCCGCTCGCTGCGGCAGCAGGGCTTTGAAGTGGAGGTGGTCAATTCCCGGACACCTGCTTCTGAGGTATTGGCTCGCGATCCGGATGGCGTATTTCTTTCCAATGGCCCTGGCGACCCGGCGGCTCTTGATTACATCCACAGTGAAATCAAAGAGATCATCGGCAAGAAACCACTTTTCGGAATCTGCCTTGGTCATCAAGTCCTCGGACATGCCTTTGGCGGCAAGACGTTTAAATTAAAGTTCGGTCACCGCGGAGCTAATCACCCGGTAAAAGACCTGCGAACCGGTAAGATCGCTATCACATCGCAAAACCACGGGTTTGCTGTTGATTCCGAATCCCTGCCACCGGAAATCGAAGTGACTCATATCAACTTGAACGACGACACCGTCGAGGGGATGCGCCACAAAGACCACCCGGTTTTCTCTGTTCAGTACCATCCGGAGGCCGCGCCGGGCCCAAGCGATGCCGCATATTTTTTCGAAGAATTTGCAAATCTCATTGATTCGACACGCTGATTCGTAGTAAAACCTCTAAACGTTATGGCTAAAATTACGATTTTTGTTCCTGATCAGGAACCTTTTAAGCTGAGTCTCGATGGAGCTGAGCAGGTCACCGTCGGCAGATCTCCCGACAGTGACATCGTTCTGGATCACGCATCGATTTCCGGCAATCACGCTGTGATCAATGTCGTCGAGGGTCAACATCAACTTACTGATCTGGGCTCGACAAACGGAACGTTTATCGAAGGCGCAGCGGTTACCGAAACTGTTGCTCTGGTCAGCGGAACAAAAATTCAGTTTGGCGAGGTGGAAGCCGATTTCGAAGATGAAAATGCAATAGCATCGGGCGCTGAAGAGGCAGCACCTGCTGAAGCAGCGGAACCGGCCGCGGAAGAATTCGCTGCCAACAGTGCAATGGAAGACTCTGGTTGGGAACCGGCAGCCAACTCCGCCCGTCCCAATGGCTTCAAGGATTTGTCGCCAATCGAGAAGGTTGAAAAGAAAGATTCCCTGGCACAAATCGCCATCCTGATCGGCGTCTTAGGCGTGATCGCCGTTCTAGCGTTGGTAGTGATGACTGCCATGATGAAAATCGCCTAAACGGTGACCTGAGGAAATTACTGATTCCATTTGCGCACGTGGTTTTTTCCGCGAAGGTCTACGCTGTTTTTCTGAATTAAAGGACTCTCTTTCTGACACCAGTATTCGGGCTCCAATCTGACCCGTTTTGATTTTCCACTGGTAGGTATCCCTCCGGTTTTTATTTATTTGTTATGTCCAACACGATTGTGATCGGTGCCCAGTGGGGCGATGAAGGCAAGGGCAAGATTGTTGATCTGCTGACCGAATCCACTGATGTGGTCGTTCGTGCACAGGGAGGCAATAATGCAGGCCACACGGTAATCAGCGAAGGCAACGAATACATCCTTCACCTGATCCCTTCCGGAATTCTCTGGCCGGGAAAAACCTGTGTGATCGGAAACGGCGTCGTAATGGACCCGGTTGCCCTGTTGAAAGAGATCGACGGACTTGCAGAGAAAGGAATCACTGTCACGCCGGAACAACTGAAAATTTCAGATCGCGCCCATTTGGTTATGCCGTTTCATCGCGAGATGGATGCCTACAAAGAGGCGAATCGCGGCAACAAGATCGGCACAACCAAACGTGGCATCGGTCCGACCTATGGCGACAAAGTTGATCGCACAGGATTTCGTCTCCACGATCTAGTTGGAAACCCGGTAACCTTTTCAGAGAGATACTCCCGCAAGGTTTCCGAATGCAATGCGCTGTTCACTGCGGCCGGCCTCGAAGCCATCGATGCTGAAGCAACAGGCAAAGAGTTGCTCGAAGCAGCCGATAGATTGGCACCATTTGTAGACAATACCGTTGCCACCCTTCACGGACTGGTGAAGGAAGGAAAGTCGCTCCTTTTTGAAGGGGCTCAGGGAACCTATCTCGACGTTGATCAGGGAACCTACCCTTTTGTTACTTCTTCAAATACGACGTCGGGCGGCGCCTGCACCGGTTCCGGTGTTGGCCCGACTGTGATTGACCGCGTGGTAGGTGTTGCCAAGGCATACACGACCCGCGTTGGCGAAGGACCATTTCCTACCCAGCACGACGAATTGGCTGCCAAGTTCCATGCTATGGGACGGGAGTTCGGTGCTACCACCGGTCGGAAACGCCGCTGCGGCTGGCTCGACTTGGTGCTCTTGCGCTACTCGGCGATGGTGAACGGCTTCACTGATTTTGCGATTACGATCCTCGATGGTCTCGACGATCTGGAAGAGATCCCGGTTTGTGTTGCTTACGAACTGGATGGCGTCCAATCACCACTGCCTCCGGCCTGTGCGAAAGATTTTGCCCGGGTGAAACCGGTCTACGAAACGCTCCCCGGCTGGAACTGCGACACTACAGCGATTCGGAAATACGAAGACCTTCCTGAAACGGCGAAAGCCTATCTGGATAAGATCGCAGAGGAGACTGGAGTTCCTGTCAGCATGGTTGGTAACGGACCCGATCGGGAGCAAACGATCGTGAAGTAACACGGCTACGGTATTGCGCTGCGCGGGTGAATCGTGCAGACTCTGCCTGCTTCCGATGTCCGCATTCGACCCGACCGCCGAAATACCGCAACACGTTGCCATCATAATGGATGGTAACGGTCGCTGGGCAAAACAGCAGGGTCGCCCCCGAAGAGAAGGCCACCGGGCAGGAGCCGATTCCGTGGAGGCAGCTTTGGAAGCTTGTGGCGAGCTGGGTATCAAGTTTCTTACCTTGTATGCCTTCAGTTCAGAAAACTGGAAGCGCCCGAAGGCAGAGGTCAGTGCCTTGATGAAGCTTCTGGCTCATTTTTTGAAGGAGAAAACTCCCTCTTTGATTGAGAACAATATTCGGCTGCAGGTGATCGGTCGGACGGAGATGCTGCCGAAGTCGAGCCGGACCGAATTGGAGCGCTCGATTGAAAAAACAGCCGACAATGATGGCCTCACTCTCGTGGTGGCGCTCAGCTATGGATCGCGGGAAGAAATTGTGGATGCCACACGCGCCCTAATGCAGAAGGCAACCAACGGAGAGATTCAGCCCGAAGACTTGGATAATGAGCTTTTTGCTCAGCATTTGTACACCGGAGAGTTTCCGGACCCTGATCTGCTAATACGAACCAGTGGTGAATTGCGCTTATCCAATTTCCTGTTGTGGCAAATCAGCTACTCAGAAATCTACATTACAGACACCCTCTGGCCCGACTTTCGCCAACCTCATTTAGAGGCAGCGATTGCCGATTATCAGCGACGCCACCGACGCTACGGTGGTCTCTGATGGATCGCTAAAAAATCTTGCCGTTTCCAGCCCAGCGTCCACGAGGTACATCGTAAAATTTGATGAAAACCCGGGAGGGCGGTATACCGAGTTCCTGCTCGATACGCTGAAACAGATAGGCACTAACCGGCGGAGCCTGATCCGCATTCAATCCGATTCCTTCCACATCAATTAACGCAGCGGGATCGTCGCTTCCGCCGAGTAGCAGTGTCCGGCCGGATTCAAATTCGCTCATCATCACAGAGGGCGGTTTTCCCAGCAGTTTCGCCACTTCATCGGCAGTTTCTTTCAAGAACTCCGCGGCATTCTCAGGCGCAGCTGTATTCGTTTTGATCTGAATCAATGGCATAACAAAATCCTTTTTACTGTTCTCCGTAGACAGGTGGCTTCCAGTCTTTTGGAAGTTTACCCTGTGGTCGTACTCCGTAGGCGTCATCCGGAATCGTTACATCTGCGGGCTTTTTCAAAGGCAAGTCGTCCGGCAGGTGCTTAATCATGATATCTTTGTATTGAATGGTCATGGCAGGTCCGACGTGCACCTGAAAACCCAGAACCCCTTCGAGAGCGCGACCGTTTTTGTCCAGATCGATCAAGTCAGCTGTCGGGTGGCCATTGATCCAGTGCTTGTGATGATTCCCCCGAACCAGCACACGGTAGTCATGCCATTCACCGGGTTGGAAAGTCTTCAACTCCATTTTCCCAACTACCCAGGGCTGACCTTTCGGGTCGACGACAACCTTCTCTCCGGTATGAGAAAGGATTCGTCGTCCTTTTTCTTCGTAGAGCATGCCGTTGTATTTGGGAACGTTAGCGACCACATCACACTGATAGCCTGACGCAATATCGAGGCCGAGGTCCGGACGCATTTGACTGCGATACTGGATTCCGCTGTTACCACCTTCGGTCACTTTTACTTTGAGGCGCAGATCAAAGTTTCGAACCGTGGAATTCTTCCAGGTGATGAAACGGTTCATCTTCAGACTGCCATCGCACACACCAGTCAATGCGCCGTCTTTCACGGACCAAAATTTCTTATCGCCCTCCCAACTACGCAGTGATTTGCCATCGAAAATCTTCACAAAGCCGTCATTGGCCTGCGCAACCCCAAGAACCTGAGCAGCTACCTTCGGTTTCGGTTGGGTCACTTTCATGTGTTCCGCGATTGGCGGAATCGGAGCGCCAATCTCGTTCACCCGGTCGGTGGTTCGCTTGCGCATCGCCTCCAAGGTATCTGCAAACTTTGGGTCCCCGGCAAGATTCACCAGCTCATCCGGATCATTCTTCAGATCATGTAGCATCTCGTAATTGTCGTGATCGAAATAGCGAACATACTTGAAGCGCTCACCACGAATGCCTTCGAATGCGGGAATCCGGTTTCGCACCGCAAAGTGCTCGTGAAATGTTTCTGTTCGCCAGTCTTTTGGCTTACCCTCGCTCACCACGGCTTTCAGACTGCGGCCCTGATATCTCTCCGGAATCTCCACCCCGGCCCAATCAAGAAAGGTGGCGGGAAGGTCGAGGTTCAGCGCCATTGCATCGGTGACCTGTCCCTTTTTGCCGCTGCGCGGATCCGCAATGATGAGCGGCACCCGCAATGACTCCTCATAGTGAGACCACTTTCCGGCGAAGCCGCGATTGCCCATGTGAAACCCATTGTCGGCCGAATAAACAATAATGGTGTTATCTGCCACGCCGGCTTCTTCCAGCGCCTTCATGAAACGACCGATGGCATTGTCGATCCCGCTGACCATGCGAAAATAGGCGCGCATGTTGGTTTGGTATTTGTATTCGGTATTCCAGCGCCAGAAATATCGCTCGCGGGTAATTGTCGTCTTATAGAAGTCGGGCTGATTCTCGAAAATCTCGGGATCATTTAACCGCGGTGGATACATCTCGACATCCTCATACATTCCATCCACCGCTTTGGGCCATGGAAAGTGCCCGACGCCCGGACGTCGATCGCTGTCTTCCGCATGACAGGCATTGAACCACATATTGATGTGGAAAGGCTTACCCTTCGGGTGGTTTTTCAAAAACTCGATACCTCGATCAACAATCAACTCTGTTTCGTGGCGCACCGAACCATCCGGCTGTGGCTTGTAAAAAGGATTACGGCCGATCGCTTCAAACTCATCAAAGTGATCCGCCTGCTTATATCCCTTTGGCATTTTCGCATGCCACTTTCCAAAATACCCGGTGCGATAGCCATTGGCGCGAAGAATATCCGAATACAGCTCCTTCACCGCGTCGGGCCGCGCCTGATCCGGATTCTCCGGTGTACCGAATCCGCGTCCCGTAAGCCCTGAAAGAATCGTCGTCCGGCTCACCCAGCAAATCGAGTGGCTGACAAAAGAGTTTTCGAAGCGAGTCCCCCGGGCTGCCAACGAGTCGAGATTGGGAGTTTTTGCAATCGGGTTTCCATAGCAGGCAAGAGCGCTGGAAGTCTGATCGTCAGTAAAGAAAAACACAATATTCGGCTTCTCATTTGCCGAAAGGAGAGACACTCCTGTGACCAGAAGGGAAAGCGCAATCAAACGAATCATGAAAACATGTTGTCGTTTTCGGAGGTAAACCGCAACAGCGTAATGATGACGAACTACTTCGTAATGATTCGTGAAATGCAGATTCTAAAGAGACAACTTCAAGCCGTCATGTGACAGACCAATATGGTCCGGCAAGGTAGGTCCAATCACCTTGTAATCGACACGACAGGTGAAGTGGGTCAGCCAGGCCTGCCTGGCTCGCAAATCTAGAGCAACATCCACCGCTTCGGGAACGGATAAATGAGTCCAATGTTCCTTGGGCTGCAGTCCGTCAATGATCAACACGTCTACGTCCCGACAAATCTTCCGACTCGACTCGGGAAAAACTTTCACATCGGGAACGTACGCGATCCGCTTCCCGCCCTTGGTTTCAAAATGAAAACCGATGGTCTCCACCTTGCCGTGCTCTACCGGAATCGGAGTCACCTGCAAATCACCGACTTCAAATGACCCGGTAATCAGATGCGGCTCGGGTTTCAGGTAACCGGGGTAGCGGTTCTCGCCATTGAATGCGTAATCGAAGGCCAGCTTCAGCCTCTGGAAACAATCTTCGGTGGCGTAGATGTCGATAATGTCATCAGCCCCCAGGCTGAAACGCCGCAAATCATCGAAGCCCATGATGTGATCGCTGTGCGCGTGGGTAAACAGAGCCGCGTCCAGTTCCCGAATTCCCTCGCGCAGGCACTGCATTCGAAAATCCGGTCCGGTATCAACCACGAACTGCACTTCGGGCGTCTTTACAAAAACCGATGACCGACTGCGCTGATTGATTGGATCGTCAGATTGGCAGACTGGGCAATCACAGCCGATCACTGGCACTCCGATGGATGTGCCGGTGCCGAGAAAGGTCAGTTCGAATTCTGGATCTGTGTCGGACATTTCTTTGCAACCCTTTCACAGGTGATCCATACTCCCACACCTACCCGCCATTGCAAAATGCTCTCCGTTCTAAAAATCAAGAATCTCGCCCTCGTCGATGACCTGACCTGGGAACTGGGCGACGGTTTGATCGGTGTCACCGGACAGACCGGAGCCGGAAAATCGATGATTGTCGGAGCGTTAAAGCTAATTCTCGGAGAGCGCGCCAATCACGATCTGATTCGAACCGGCGAAAGCAGCTGCACCGTGGAAGCGATCTTCCAACTCAATTCCAATCTCGCCCAGGTCAATGAGCTGCTCGAGGAAACCGGACTCGAACCCTGCGAAGAGGATCAACTGGTTTTGAAGCGCGTATTCGGCAGCGGCAACAAGCAGTTCGTCAATTGCTCTCCCTGCACCCTTTCGGTTTTGAAAGCGCTGGGCAATCATCTGGTGGATTTGCATGGCCCCCACGAACACCAATCCCTGCTTTCTCAGGATCGGCAACTCGCCATGCTGGATGCCTATGCCAAGGCGGGCAAACAACGCCAAGCGTATCTCGATGCCTATCGTGCCTGGCAGGGAAAAGTGAACGAAATTGAGGAGTTTCGCAGCCTGCGTCAGGCCACCGATCAGGAGATCGATCTGCTCCGTTTCCAGGTGGACGAGATAGCGGCAGCCGCGCTTGAGGTCAGCCAGATTTCGGCAATGGAACAGCGCTACTCGATCGCCCAAAACGGTGCGAAACTGGTCGATCACGCGCAGGATGCTCAAAAGGCAGTGAACTCCGCTGTGGCGAATCTGACTGAGGCACAGCGCAGTTTAAGCGATCTGGAAAAGCTCGATCCGGAAACCGGCAAATTTCTCGAAGGTTTCTCCTCTGCCCGAATGGAGATCGAAGAACTGGATTCGAGTCTCAAGGACTACACCGAAACGCTGGAGATTGATCCGGCTGAGCTGGTGCAAATGGAACATCGCATTGATGAGATCGAGGGCCTGAAACGAAAATACGGTCAGTCCATCGAAGACGTCCTCGAATACGAATCCAACGCCCGCACCCGCCTCGAGTCGATCGATGGCCGCGAAGAGGAACTCGAGCGATTGGCAGAAGAGGAACAAGCCGCTTTGGAAGCCGTGAAAGAAAGTGGCGCTGCTCTGGGTAAACTTCGGGAAAAAGCAGCACCGAAACTGGCAAAAGAAATTGCCGGTCACCTGGAGGATCTCGGCTTCAAGCAATCCGTCTTCGAAATCGAGATCGAGCAAACCGAAGAGCCTCAACCGAAGGGTTTTCAGACCGTTGATTTCCTGTTTGGCCCAAATCCGGGCGAGCCGGTCAAACCGCTACGGGTGATAGCCTCCTCCGGTGAGATGTCTCGTGTGATGTTGGCGGTGAAAAGTGCGCTCGCCGATCAGGACCAGATTCCTCTGATGGTCTTCGACGAGATTGACGCCAACGTCGGCGGTGAAATCGCCGGCGCGGTCGGAAAGAAAATGGCCGCATTGGGAACTCGCCATCAGGTCGTAGCCATTACTCATATGCCGCAGGTCGCAGCGCTGGCCCATTTTCACTATCTGGTGACCAAGGAAGTGGAAAACAAAACCACCCATTCCCGTCTGGAAGAAGTCGATGGCAAAACCCGACTCGAAGAACTGGCTCGAATGCTGGGCGGCGGCGGCGATGAAGCAATCGCGCTAGCGGAAAAGCTTCTCAGTGGGAAGTGAGAAATGGGGCAGCCAATTCCTGTTGAAGTATTCGACTTTTGATAGGAAGGTGTTCGAAATGACAGCGATTGACGAGATTCTGGAGCTTTCCGAAAGTGATCGACTTAACTGCATGGAGCAACTTTGGTCTTCCCTTCGGTCCGAGAAGCTTGAGTCACCGAAATGGCATGGTGAGGTGCTGAAGCGCAGAAGACAGTCATTAGAATCAGGAGAAGCCAAATCTCTGTCGATCGAAGAATTGAAAGCAGAACTTGATGCCAGAAAGTCTAGTTCTTAAGTTTCATGAGGATGTGGCCGATGATTTGGAATCAGGCTACCAATTTTACGAGGAAGCCGATCCGGGAACCGGATTGTATTTCGAACGCTCGATCTTGCAGGATGCTTATCGGTTGCAAGCTTCAAAGCAGAGTTACCGATCCAGACACTTTGGGTTTTATCGACTTCTAGGATCTGTTTTTCCGTTCGGTATCTATTATGACTTTATCGAAGAATCGGTCGTCATGGTTTTTGCCATACTGCCCATGAAAGCAGATCCAGACTGGATAAAGGATCAATTGGGTTACCGTAGGTAAATTTGAAGCAATCGCGCTAGCGGAAAAGCTTCTAGGGGGAAGTGAGTTGAACAGGAGAAAGCAGAGGAAACAGAGTCCGGAATTAGGTGATAAAAAAACTCCTCGTGAAAAATTCAATTTCCATAAACGAGCTCGACACCACCGACGATTATTTTGTGTTCGACTTGGCTGATCTCATTGCCGCCAAGGTAGAGATTGATGATACTCGTGCGTCAGTTGATCGGTTGGAAACTCTTCCTGAAAAATGGAGATATATCGAGCCCTTGGTCTACTACCAAAATGAAGTTACTAATGGTGGACACCATCAGTATTTTTGGAATTCACAAGGCATTTATCGTCATCTAGTTGAGCAAGGGCTGAAATATTTTCGAGCGGACGGATTTTCAGAAATTTTTGCTGGTGCACTGGCCATCTATCGACCGGAGAATTACGAAGCAGGGAAAGGCGCCACTTACAATGCCTACAATAATGCGTACGAGCAGGACCCGTTCGACAAACAAGACACAATATTTTTCCAATCTGACCGAAAGCTTGTAGGAATTTTGGCGGACCATATTCGGACAAATCGCAAACGATACTCTTGATAAAACCAAAACGATTTTTCGGACCCAATTGAGAATAATGACGCAAGGAGAGCTAAATGAATTGGGGGAGAACCATTCAGGCGAGGCTGTTTGGATCGAGTTCTCGGATGGTGGCGAAGGATTGTACGTTTTCTATGGGCTTAACGAAGACGGGTCAGCCGATTTTTATTCGGTTGATATTGAGAAACTTGAAATCAGAGGCATCCCCTATGGATTTGATTTGGACTATCTGAAGAATATAAGGGTGGAACGGCTTTCGAAAGAGACAATCGATTGAAGCAATCGCGCTAGCGGAAAAGCTTCTCAGGAGGAAGTAAATCGGGTTTATTGGAACAAGATAGAGAAGCCTCCGTTTCCTCTGCTGCCTCCTGTTCAAAATTAATCTCATGCGCTCCTATTTTCTGCTTCTCGCTCTCCTATTTTCGTCCATCCTTCAGGCCGATGATCGACCCAACATCATCCTGATCATGGCTGACGACATGGGCT
>JAHDCN010000407.1 GCA_020629815.1 Verrucomicrobiota bacterium | reverse complement strand
CTGAATGCAAAAATTAGAATGCCATGAGCGAAGACAGGGAATCGCTCTTTTTGATAAATCCACCAGCGGTTCATATCGGTTTCTGAAAGGTTCGAACTTAGGACTGAGATGATTTGCGCTGACGGGCCAGTCGTTGGTGCGCCCGGGTGAAATGCCCTGCCGCCAAAGCTCCGATAATAGAAAGCTCACCGGCCAGTAGAAGTCCGGCACAGACTTCGGCAAGCGCTGGACTTTTGCCGGAACCGCGCAGACCGAGAATTTCGAGACAGGCCGCCTGAGTAGGCAATCCCGTACCTCCGCCGACCGTTCCCACCATGATTCCCGGCAAAGTCACCGAGGCATACAGCGATCCGTCGTCGATCACTTCAAAGCGGGTAACCCCTATAGCCGATTCCGCGACACAGGCTGGATCCTGACCACAGGCAAGGTACAGCGCGGTCAGTCCGTTGGCAAAATGCCCCTGAACTCCGATGGTCCCACTAAGCACCCCGCCGAGCGCTGACATCTGCCAGTAGTCGGTCATTTTTTCCGGAGTGGTGCCAAGGAATTTCTGCACTAGTTCCGGCGAGAGCACCGCCTCGGCGCAGACCTTCTTTCCTCGCACGGTGGTGAATGCCTGAGCACTGGCTTTTTTGTCTCCTGACAGGTTGCCCTCTACATAGTGCTTCTTGATCTCAACCGGAGATCCCTCGCGGATAAATGCACAGATGGCTTCGGTGCAAATCGTCACCATATTCTGGCCTGCCGCATCGCCAGTTCGAAACTCGAAGTTGAGGTAAACGTGATTGCCTTCCAATGTGGCTGCGACATCGACCAGCTTTCCGTGATCCGTGTTTTCCCGCACAATATCGCGAAACACGTCCACTTGATCCACAACCCAGGCGACAAACTTTCCCGCCTCTGCCAGTGAACCGAATCCAAATGCAGGAGAACGGTTCACGCCTTCATTCAATACGGCCGCAGAGCAACCACCAGCGGCTGAGAGCACACAGGCACCCCGATGGTATGACGCCACCAGCGCTGCCTCCGTCGTTGCTAAAGGAATCGAAAAGTCGCCTTTGGCAAAAATGCCATTCACCCGCAAAGGCCCCGCAATTCCGACGGGCAATCTGATTGTTCCGATGAAATTCTCAATATTGGCGGCATAGGCAGCAGGATCTTCTTCCTCCAGCGCTGCCCGTACGCCGGTCGGCAAACGGCTCCAGCGCTTATCCAGCGTTTCCCCGTTTACTTTTGAACCAGCAGGAAATCGCTGCGGCAAATCGCACTGATTTGCCGATAACCTTTCGATTAGTTCTGACTCAGAGAACTCCGAAAAAATTCGGCGCAAATGCTCTCCTGTTCGCTCTATTGTCGCTGCCATGACAATAGTTTACCGGCGAACCACAATTGATCATAATTGTTAGTATCATTGGAAACATCGACTAAATCGATGCTTTATATTTCTCACGATGTAGCAGAAAGATAGCAACAATCAGACCAGTCAGTGCCCCGGCGTAGCCGGCATTGTGGATACTTCCGACCGTCATGAAGGCATCCTGATTTTCAATCCCCAAAGCGTTCATCCAATCGGTCCAGCGCTTTGCATAGCCCCCGCCCTGTTGGGAAAGACCCCAGAGCCAACCGCCAATGCCGAACAGGATCGCGACCACAAAAATCAAGATGAACTGCCGAATCACCGTTTTCAAAGGCAGAATTCTGCCGTCGGGCAGCACGGAAAATCGCGCGCACATCCAGCCGGCGATCATTCCCACCCACCAGGTAGCCAGAAAGCCAATTTTTGCTGCAGCGACACGCGGATTGGCCTGTTCCACTTCGCTAATCCGGAACTGACCGTATTTGAGCTTGGTAAAATACTCTTCCGAAATCGAGTAGGTCACCTGATCGTGAACAATACCGTAGAGCCCGGCGATGGCAGCGCCTATCGCGCCAGCCAGCAGGTAAACGGGTAGATGACTCAGGTGAAACTTGGGCCCGGGGAGCATGAGCAATTAAAAGCCCATTCCCGGAGGCAGGCCCATTCCCTGAGTAAGCTTGCCCATTTCTTCCTTATTGGCGGCCTGAGCCTGCTCAATCGCCTGTTTCACGCCACTGAGAACAATATCCTCCAGCATCTCGACGTCGTCGGGATCAACCACAGCAGGGTCGATCTTGATCGAAAGGACGTCGCCGTTTCCATTTGCGGTTACGGTAACTTTGCCGCCGGCGGCACTGACTTCGATTTCTTTTTGAGCAAGCTCTTCCTGCATTGCAGCCATTTTCTTCTGCATCTGCTGCGCCTGCTTCATCATTTTGGCAATATTCATAAATCTATTCTCTGCTTAGGATTCAATAACTCTAGCTTTAAATTTTTCCAACGCTGATTGAATTAATGGGTCGTTATGGAAGTCGTCGGCCGGCTCAGGCTCTGCTTCCGGCACAACGGGTTCCGGCTCCGGCTGCTGCTCTTCCGGCGTTGGTTCAGGCGCTGCTTCCGGCTCCGGTTCATCGTCCGGAATCTCCAAAGGCGCAATGTCATCGCGCACTTCGACATTCAGAGTCAACGGCTCACCGGCAACGGTCGCGAGACAATCCGTCATGAAATCCTCGTGACGTTTTAACGATTCACGATAGAACCTTTGCTCCGAGGCAAATCCGATTGTCAGGCTGCCGTTCTCATGCCCAACAAACTGGGCAGCTTCCAGCCACATTTCGATAATTGGTCGCTGCTGAATCATCGCAGTCCGCGCGGCTTGCCAAAGAGGTTCACCGCTTACACTTCCCGGAACAACCGGTTGCGGAGTCGGTTCCGGAGCTGCAACTGCTGGTTCCTCGGCTGGAGCAGATTCGACCGGCGGTGCCACGGCCACGGCCGCCTGCATTGGCGGTGCTTCGTTCGCAATCGGCGCAGCAACCGCTTCAGTTTGATCCGAAACGCTCACCGCAGCCGCCGCAGGGG
>JAHDCN010000406.1 GCA_020629815.1 Verrucomicrobiota bacterium | reverse complement strand
CGGGCGGCGAGGTAAGGATTCTTTTCTTTTAGCAAAGCTGAGACTGCAGGCAATGCCGCCTCGCCCTGAGCTTTGAGTCGGGTGAAGCCAAGATTTCGCACGTTTGGCGACGGGCTCTGTAGCGCAGCGATTTGTCCTTCTGTCGTGGAAAGATCGAACTTTGGCGGCTTGGATTGAAAACCCTTCGGAGCGATGCGGTAGATCGTGCCGCTCCAGGTCTCGTCCAGAGTTTGGTGGCCACCAACTCGAGGATCGAACCAATCGGCGACATAGATCGCGCCATCGGGACCAACGCAGACATCGCTGGGGCGGAACTTGGTTTTCAGTTCACTGTTAGGTTTGCCACCCTGGAAATCAGAGCCGGCGAATTCCTTTTCCTGGTTGGAGGTGAGAAAGTCGAAACGCTCCAGTTTCCAGTCGGCTCCGTCTGGCTTGGGCAGGTAGCCGAAGACGACGTTCTTTCCGGCTTCACAAGCCAACAGCAGGCCGTTCCACTTTTCGTCCAGCGCACCGTTTTCATAGAAGGCTACGCCAGTCGGTGAACCGCCGCCGTAGATATCACCAGCAGGCATGGTGCCGGGATCTTCCTGTCGCCATTCAGCGATCGGGGTTGATTGCCCGGGGCGTTTGTCGGCTCTCCAGGCGCGCAGTCCATCCGCCGAGGCGAAACCGGCATTGCCACCTTCGAGAATTGCGGAAACGCGGCAGGCTGGGGGATCGTCGTTGTCGCTTTGAAACAAGTCGCCGAATGAAGTCACGGCCTGTTCGTAACTGTTGCGGTAGTTGTGCCCCATAATCTTCACATTGGAGCCGTCAGGGTTCATTCTCGCGGTGAAGCCGCCAAGCCAGACATGACCGTCGTCACTGCGCTTCCCGGCGATTTCCTTGAGTTTATACGGGCTGCCCATGTAGAAAGTCTTGCCGCTCTTGTCGGTGAACTCGGCACCCATGTTGCCTTGGTTGAAATACCACTGACCACCCGGACCCGCGGTCACGCTGTGTAGACTGTGGTCGTGTTGTTTGCCAGCGAAGCCAGTCAATAAGGCCTCGCGTTTGTCAGTCTCCGGATCGAACTTCCGGTCGCGATTGACGTCGGTGTAAACCAGCAGATCGGGAGGTTGGGAAACCACGATTTGGTCATCGAGAACTGCCACCCCGAGAGGTGAGTGAAGTCCCGCGTCTTGGACGAAAACTTCGCTTTTGTCCGCTTTGCCATCGCCATTGGTGTCTTCCAATATGACGATGCGGTCCCCTTCGGGACGGCGATTCCCTTTGCTCCGGTATTTCACTCCTTCGGCGATATACATGCGACCATCGGCATCGAAGTCGATATTGGTCGGGTTGTAAAACATCGGCGAAGTTGCCCACACTGTGACCTCCAACCCATCCGGCACAGTGAACAGATCTGCCGGCACAATTTTAGGCGCGTCGCCATCGGCCAACGGCACGGAACCGGGCTTGCTGGGTGCTTCGGTATAAACCGCAAAACGCATCTTCGCCCCACTGGGTTTCCCGCCTCGCTCCATGCCGCCATCGTCAATTGCGACCTTGGCCTGAAAGCGCTCGACACCGGCGGGCAGGTCGTAGCCGATCACCGAATAGGCGTGGGTGCCGATGCCTTTTTCGAACACCTTCCCACCGACTGTTAAATCTTTATTGCCGGAGCTTTTGCCGACTCGCACGGATCCGTAGTCGGTTTTTGCCGACTTCCATTTCATCCCGGTCAGATCCTTCTTGCTGCCGTCTTTCATGACCAGTACCGGCTCGATCCAGTTGGCCCAGTCGCAGCTGATTCCGTCGAGATCCTGGACTTGCAGGTAAAGTTCTTTTGCATTTTTCAACTCGACATCGATATCGACCAGTCGCTTGTCTGATGTCGCGGTCATTACCGGGCCAGTGAAAATTGCTTTGGATGCGTTTGCAGGTGACTGACTTTGCTCAGAAGGCCGAGAGCTCGCAGGCTTGGGCTTGCCGGGAATATCGAATTTCGCCTCGCGCGCGGTATCTATTTTCGCTGTGGGAATGGCTTTGAATTCACCGGGCTTCGCAACAGTGAGATTGGCCTTTCTGCCTTTCTCATCAAGGTTGGCATTTAAGTCGGCATCGGTGAGGGGCGTCGACTTCACTCCACCTTCCGGGACCTCCATTCCTGCCGTCCAGACAATGGCGTTGAGCACCATTTTGCGAAAGCCATCGACCGCCCAGTTTCGGTGATAATGACCACCAGTGAATCCGACTCCGCGACCGCCGTCCTCACGCTCGATGCCCCACATCAGCGTCTGCTTTTTGCCCAGTCCGGCGACGCCGTGACCGTTCCAAAGATTGATATAACGCTTCATCCGCTCGCGAGTAGGTACCGCCGTGGCTAGATCGAGGACTTTGCTGCGGTCCTTGGGGAAACGCATGTTGTAGTAAAACTCGTCGTAGGCTTCGACCAGTGACTCGACACCCTTAGAGATTTCATGATCGGGCATCACTTCCAGGTCAGCTACCCAGTGTGGATTCACGGACCAACCGGTTTCAAACGCTCCGCCAATCCAGGGACGATAATACTTTTCACCCTGCTGCGCGTTCGGATGCACCGCGTAGTGCATGAACATGATGCCAACTCCTTGCTTGGCCAGTGCATCCATTTTCTCCCAGCCCTTGCCAACCACCTTGGTGCCATCGGCATAGATCACGATCGCCTTCGCTCCGTCGAGCACCGAGTCATCCTCTGGCCAGCCACTGATCACTTCGGCTTTCAGGTTAAGGCCGCTTTGTTCGTTGAGAGCTTTGGCCAGCAGCAGACAGCCGGCCCGGAATTCATGCTCACCCGGTCCATGGCTGCGCCCGCCGGCAAGAAAGATGATGCGGTTCTCTTCCGCGCTTTGGTTCTTGGCAGAGCTGGTCGTAAAAAGCGCTCCTGCAATAATCACGAAAAGCACCAGAGAGATGA
>JAHDCN010000405.1 GCA_020629815.1 Verrucomicrobiota bacterium | reverse complement strand
AACAGGGTTAGGTCTTGGACCTAACCCTGTTTCCTTTTTGAGTGAACCCTGTTGAATCGAAGAACCCAATTGTGGAGTGCGAGGAATTGTCGTTCCGCTACGGAAAGCCATGGGTGTTACAGGATGTTTCCTTTTCTGTGTCTAAAGGCGAGTCGTTGGCTGTGATTGGTCCGAATGGCGGGGGGAAATCGACTTTGCTGAAGCTTCTGCTTGGGTTGAACAGGGCGCAGCAGGGAAAGTTGACCATTTTAGGGAGATCACCGGAGAATGCCCGTTCGGGGATGGGATATGTTCCGCAGGCGATGAGCTTCGACAGCCAATTCCCGATTGCCGCAATCGATATTGTTTTGATGGGTCGACTGGATCGTTTGAGGTTCGGTGGTTTCTCCCGGAAGTGCCGTGACTTTGCGATGTCCTGTCTGGAGCGGGTCGATTTGGTAGATGAGGCAAAAAGACCGTTCGCCGATCTTTCGGGAGGTCAGCGGCAACGCGTTATGATTGCCCGCGCGCTCGCCTGTGAGCCTGAGTTGTTGTTGTTGGATGAACCGACGGCCAACATCGATTTGTCGATTGAAAAGCAGTTTATCGAAACGCTCCAAAGTTTGCGGGAATCGATGACAATCCTAATGGTCACTCACGACTTGGACCTAGTGGCGGAGTTGGGAGATTCGGTGCTTTGCGTCAATCGACGAGTGCATCGGCATGAGCTACCTCTCAGCGGTGATACCATCCGGGAAATTTACAGCGGCGGAAAACGAATCGAGCACGACCTTCGAACCCGCCATAGCCAGGGGGATCATTCCGGATGTAGCCATGACTGATTTTTTTGACGCAGTCCAATCAGTTCCTTTGATTCGCTATTCGCTAATCGCGGGCATTGTTTCCAGTTTTACCTTTGGCGTCGTGGGTAGCTTTGTCGTGACGCGTAGGATTGGCTATATTGCTGCGGCGATCGCTCACAGCATTCTTGGTGGTATTGGTGCGGCTATTTTCTTCAGTCGGATTTGGGGGTTACCGTGGCTAACTCCTATGGTAGGGGCAATTTTCGCAGCTCTTATTTCGGCCCTGGTGATTGGTTGGGTGAGTATGCGGTTTCGTGAACGCGAGGATACAATTATTGGCGCGATTTGGGCATTTGGTATGGCTTCGGGGTTGTTGTTTATGCACTACGCACCGGGACAAAAAGTAAATTTGGAGAGCTACATTTTCGGGAATATTTTGCTTACGTCCCGAGGCGACGTGATAGCAACAATGGTCCTTGGCGTGGTGATTCTTTCGATTGTTGCCTTGTTTTATCAGAAGCTGGTGGCGGTATGCTTTGATGAGGAATTCGCCAGCCTCAGGGGAGTATCCTCTCAGTTGTATTTTCTTCTGCTTCTGGTGATCACCGGGATTGCAATGGTGCTGCTAGTCCGACTGGCCGGCATTATTCTTTCGATGGCACTGATTGTTCTTCCTGCCGCAACTGCATCGAGGTTCGCCACTCGACTTTCCGGAATCATGCTGATTGCGGTGCTACTTTCCATTTTTTACAACACTGCTGGTTTGGCATTGAGTTTTGAGATGAACATGCCAACTGGCCCTTTTATCGTGGTCCTCGCGAGCGTAATTTATGGCTGCTCTCTCTTTTTCAGAGGGAGGAGAAAATAAGGAAAATGCAGCATTTCTAAAATTTATTAGAAATTATGAATTAGTCGGCTACATTCGGGGCGTGAAGCCGACACCACTCATTGTTTGCGCATTTCTGCTCTCTACCGCTTTTTCGGTATCTGAGGAGGGGGGCTCGATTCTTGATTATCTGGATTCTGAGAAGCAGAGCGAGTCTGCAATAGAGTTGCCTTATCAGAGTCAAGAAGCATGGCCGAAAGAGCTGTTTTTCAAGAAGAGTGGAGACGGCAAAACCGTCTACCAGTCTGATCTTTCGGAGGAAGGGAAGCATGTCTACCGGTCGAAAAATTTTCAGATTACGGTCTTTTCTGATCACCCGCTTATTGATTGGCAGAGTGAAGAGATGGCAACGCTACTCGAGGGCACCTATGCCTTAATGAAGGAGTCTCCTTTAGGGGTTCAGGCAGAGAAGGTGGATGGCTATTTTCACGCGGATTTTTATCAATCGGAAGCAGCGTACCGTCTGGCTTCGGGTCGAAAAATGGGATCCGGTGTATATCTGCGGACAAAGCGGAAGTTGATGTTGCCGGTAAAACCCAAGCAAGTTTTGCCCACACCACCCGAGTACCGAAAGAAACTCGGTGCTAAGTTCATGACGATCAGCTACAACAAGCGGACTCTCGTACATGAAGTGACTCACATGATGATGCATGACCTGATCGGCGCTTTGCCCATGTGGGCGATCGAAGGAACGGCGGAATATGTTGAGCAAATGCCGAGGGACGAAGTCGCGTTCATGCCGGGTCGGGCTATGTTGGGTATTTCCTATGTGGCGAAAAAATTCCGTTCCCGGGTAGATGTGGACGAGACTCTTTCGATCCCCGACCTTTTGCATCTTTCTTCGAAAGATTGGGCTAGCTTCATTGGAGACAGTGATGCTCGACAGTCACACATTTATTTTCAGGCATTTTTGCTTTCGGCCTTTTTCATTCAGGAAAAGCCGGAGGAATTTTATGCCTACCTTCAAGAGTGTCGCCGCAGCGTTCAGGAAGAACCTGCGAAGCGAGTCCCTCTCACAACACTTTTGGCCGATACCGATAGTGCAGCTCTGGAAAAGGAGTTAAGCACTTGGCTGCGGAAGCAGGGCTTGCAGCTGACAAGTCTCTACTCCACCGGTGAAAAAAGGAAATATGCGCCGCGGGCGACGATATCCTCTTCAGGACTGGCGGATGGTGCGGATCGCTGATTCCTGGAGGTGGTGTCCGGTAAAGTTTAGCCTACGTAGCAAAACTCCAACACGTGTTCATCAGGATCCGTGATGAAAATCTGCTTCGC
>JAHDCN010000404.1 GCA_020629815.1 Verrucomicrobiota bacterium | reverse complement strand
GAAGGCACGCATTCGACCAACGGATTTGCCTCGGCTTCGCCCTGCACTGATGGAGAGCGGGTCTACGCTCACTTCGGTTCACGTGGACTGTATTGTTATTCCATGGAGGGTGAACTGCTGTGGAGCAAATCCGATTTCGGTAAAATGCAGACACGGGCGACTTTTGGCGAAGGCAGCTCGCCGACGATTGCCGGGGACAAGATTCTGGTTCCCTGGGATCATGAAGGTGCCTCTGCTCTTTATGCGCTCGACAAGAAGACAGGCAAAGTAAGCTGGAAAGCTGAGCGAAGTGATGAGCCAACCTGTTGGGCTACTCCTCTTGTGGTTCCCTCTGCAGGCGGTAAGCATCAGGTGATTGTAAATGGCGAGACCAAAGCGCGAGCCTATGATTTGGAAACCGGGAAAGAGCTTTGGAGCTGTGGCGGGCAAACCCAGCGTCCGGTGGCTTCGCCGGTTCATCAGGATGGGATCACCATCATCGGCAGCGGATTTCGGGGCTCGTTTATCGGCGCCTTCCAACTGACAGGGCAAGGGGATATCGAAGGCACCGACAGTGTGGTTTGGACTTCCGATGACGATACTCCCGACATTGCATCGCCCATGCTTTCTGATGGTCGCGTTTATTTTCACAAAGGAAAAACAGGGATTCTGACCTGCCTGGAAGCGTCTACCGGAAAGGTTCTCTTTGGACCGGAGCGAATTGACGGAGTCAATTCCACTTACGCCTCTCCGATTGCAGCGGGCGGCCACATCTATCTCACCGATCGTAGCGGAGCGACAACCGTAATCAAGGATGCCGCCACCCTTGAGATCGTGTCCACCAATTCGGTGGGGGAGGGCGTTGATGCTTCACCGGCACCAGTAGGCGAACACCTGTTTATCCGCGGCGAGAAGCACCTGTTTTGTATTGGGAAGTGAATGCAGATGCGATCAGCTCTCGTTACCGAAACTTCAGCACAAAATCTTCCTGACGCTCGCGCCCGGAAATTTCCAAACGATCCTCAAATACCGATGCAATGGCAAAGGCATTGGTATCGGCAGTTTCCACCATCCCGTCCATAGTAAGGTAGTGAAGGCCCTTTGCGTCCATATAGTGCCCCGCATGATTATGACCGTTTAGATAGAGCTTGGCGCAGGAGTACGATTGCAGCAGCTCGTTCATCTTTTCTGCATTCCAGACAGCATGCGATTCATTCGGCAGAATGGGATGATGCCCGAGAACGATCACTTTTTCATCGGCCTCGTTGGCGGCTTCGAGCTCGTTTTTCAGCCACTCCATTTGCTCTTCGCCCGGACGGCCATTCCAGGGTTTCGCCCCGGCCTTTCCCTGTTTGCGCAATTGCTGGAGTTCTGTGGCGGCAGATTGATGCGGAGCGGTTCCGTCTGCATATCGATACGGACTGACTTCGGTCGTATCGATGACTACAAAACGTATCCCTAATTTCACCAGACTGTAGTAGCCCTTCTTCAATCCAAGCATCTGAGGCACTTGGGGCTTCTTCTCATCCTCAACGTCAAAGTCGTGATTGCCGAGCACATGATGAAGCCGAGCGTGAAGCTCGGAAACAATCGGCTTCACGACATCGAAACTGGTGAAGTCCCGATCGATGAAATCCCCTAAATGAAAACTGAACGCCAGGTCATGGCGATTCAACTTCTCCACGGCAGCCTTCAGTTTGCCGGGGCTTTTCCGGTAGTGCCGGGAACCACGTGCCTCTGCATCGACAAACTGGCAATCCGCCATCAAGCCGAAGGAAAACAGCGGCGTTTGGGCTGGGGCGTTCTCTGTGGCCACGGCGGCAGGCGTCAGTGCTGCTCCGGTCGAAGCGGTGAGGAATTTTCGGCGAGTCGGCATTTGGATGTCTTTCGCAATCTACAGTTGGATACTGCGCAAAGATAACCAAATCTGGAGCTTCTCAAATCACGGCCTCAACTGACGAAGGCAAGTCATTTTGCGGAAACCGACAGAGCCTGTAGCACGAGGTCGGAGACCAGCTGGTTCCCGGTATCATTCAGGTGTACCCGATCTGACGTGAGGATTCCTTCCTCTTGTTTGTCAGTGTTGTGTTTTTTTAGATAACCAACAAATTCCTTCCGCAAGTCCAGCAGCTGGGAATCAGTTTGTTTGGCCACCTTGCGGCTGATTGCGGCATATTCATCCAGTTTGGCGTCGTCTGGATTGGAGCCATCCGGTTTTTCACCAATCACTGTCGGAGTGCACAAAATGACCCGGGCACCAGCAGCGTTGATCTTTTTGATCATGTCGGTGAGTCCGCTTTCGAACTCTTCCGGAGTCGTGCCTTTCTTGCCGCGAGCCACCACCTTGGGGTGAGTCCAATGCCAGACATCATTGATGCCGATGTAAATGAAAACGATATCCGGGTTTTGTTCGATTACATCGGTCTGCAGGCGCTTTTGGCAATCGGGGACTTTGTGTCCTCCTATACCCGCTCCGATGAGCTCGATGTTGGCATCGGGATACAACTGGGAAATTCGATTGGACGCCAGCGTGATGTAACCTTTGGGGCGGACCCCGGCCGCAGTAATAGAATCACCCAGGAAGACAATGCGGTCGTGCTTTTTCAGCGTTCCAGGCAAAGGGGCCGATTTGTTCCCACTGGTTTTCTGTGCCGTTTTTTGTTTCTTATCCTTCGCTGTGATCACTCCGTCCTTATCAACATCCAGGCCGGGAAATTGGGAACGATACACCTCTTTATGTTCTTCGCGGGTCAGCTTGCTATCGTTGTTTTTGTCCGCACCCTTCAACGCCCCTTCATGAGGAAATTCCGCGATATCAAGTTCGCCATCCTTATTTTCGTCGGATGGGTCAAATTGAGCTGACCAAAAGCCAAGAAACTCGGCTTCGGTGATCTCTGCATTTCCATCGACATCCATTTCCCGAACCATGTGATCCGGCAAAATTGTGATTCGTGGGAGCTCCGGCTCG
>JAHDCN010000403.1 GCA_020629815.1 Verrucomicrobiota bacterium | reverse complement strand
ATCACGAGCAGCGCGCGCACGATCAAAAGCCAACGGCGGCGCACCGGGCCCATCGGATGCGTTGACTTGGCATCGAACCAAATCAGTAGCAACAGAGCCGGAATCGCCAGCAGCAAAATCTTGGGATACAGCCAATCCATTCCTAATAAACCGCGTGCCGGTGAAACAACCAACTCTCCAACAACAGCAGTAATAAAATCAATCCGATCAGATACAATACGAGGTTCCCGGCGAAGCCGGACTTCACAGAAAAATAATCAGAAGCGTCTCCGGCGTTGTCCGGTCGACTGGGGATATTCGACTCGTGAATCGACTGAATGTGCGAGGTGCCCCGGTTGCCGGAATCCGTTTCCCACACGCCGATGCGATTCATTTCGATCACATCGGAAGAAACCGGCAGCGTGCGATCCTGCTCACGTCCTTCGCGCCATTCCTTCCAGGTAACCTGCTCGCCTTTTACATCCGCAAACTCACCAGTGGCCAATTGCTGAATTCGTTTCTCCTGATAGGCCGCGCCCTCCACACACCACAGCAACGAATTACCAACCAGCAGAGGAAACGATGCAGTAAACGGTAGACGTTCCGAAACGCCGGGAGAAAAGCCCATCACCACGACCCGGTTGCCCTGATACTCACCAGCGGCGAGCACCGGTTCTTTACCGGCAATCCAGAGAGGCTCCAGAGAACCGCCTGCCTGGAAAATCGACTCCTGAGTCACGGCCACTCGACTGCTCTCGACTCGAAACAACACCGGGTGATCTTCATTTCCTACCCGCACCGAATCGTAAGGGATCGGAGCGTCCAATTTGCGCGCCGCCACCGGCCCCGACAAGCCCGGTGGGTTGATCACGATCACGGGCAAATTCTCCGGCCACTCTTCGGGCAACCAGCCATCGAAAATAACAGCATCGACTTTTTCCGAAAGCGGCCAGGCCTTCGGGCTGCCTTTCAGCAATTGCAGGTTGCCGTCGTCCTGAATCGAAGACAGGGCAAAGCGGGTAAAGGGATCTTCCGTTTCATCGGGCCGAATCCAGGCAGCCAGAATCGGTCGCGCTTCAGGCAAAGGCATCATCACCTGGTTATCCAGAGGGAAATCATCCTGCTCAGATTTCAACTCCAGCCGCAGCAATTGATCCTGAGCACCAGCGACTTCAAAGGTGTAGCCGCCCCGCTCACCGGGCTGTAGATCGATTTCCCTAAACTGGGCCGGCATGCCACCGACGTGAACATTCAGCCTGGCCTGAACGGGTTCCGGTGCTGCTTCGTTGAGAGCAACCTGCACATAGGCTTCGTAGCGGGAATACTCCATCGAAACGGGCCGAATCTGGAAAGCGGTGATCGCCGGATTGCTCACTGAATCAAGTGCGAGATTCAACTCCTTCAATTCTACATTCTCCGGAATTGGAAGCTCGGTATCTTCAGCTCGGATGGATTGCATCGATTGATCACTGACGTGCCAAATCACCGAAGGAGTTTCCAGTCGCGCCAGATTCTGCGCCGTTTCCCAGGCAGCGTTGCGGGCATCGGCCATAGGGCGGATCTGTAGACCTTCGAGACGCGAGATCAGCTCACGACGTTGCAAAGTTCTTGGCTGAACAATGTCCGGCCGCACGTCGTAGGCGACCAGCGACACACCGACATCCTGAGGCACCTGTTTCAGGCGTTCCCTCAGAATTTGTTTCGCTTCATCGAGTCGGGTTGTGCCGTCTTCATCCACGACAGCCATCGACGCCGAGCGATCGAGCAAAATCACAATCGAGCGCACCTGCTCTTTTCCGCCCAGCCCAAAGACGAGACGAGCCAGCGCCAGGATGGCTGCGCAAATGATGGCCATGGTGATCAGAAAGGAGATCAGCTTCTTCAGCCGACGCAACCAGGCGGATTCCTGATGCTCCTTGGCCAAGGTTTTGAAAAATACCAAAGTGCTGACATCGACTTTCTTCGACTTGCGTCGAAACAGGTAGAGCAGCACGGGAATCAACCCGAGAAGCAGAAGCCAAAGATAGCCGGGGAAAAGAAACTGCATCGCTCGTATTAATTTCCGGAAGCCAGGGCCGACCCCCGGGAAAGTAGTTCGAGGAATAATTCATCGAAGGGATAATCGGTGCGCCAACGCTGGTAGTCGATCTGGCGGGACTGACAAGCTTCCTCAATTTCGTCGATAAACTGCTGGTATCTCTCTTCGTAGCGTTTGCGGTCGCGAGGAGTGAACCAGAGCCGGCGTTGCTCCTGTGTTTCCACATCGACCAATTCGATCTCGCCCTCGAGGTCGGGCTTTTCCTCCCAGGGGTGAAACACCTGAATAAAATGAACTTCGCCCGGCCAACCACTGGCATGACGAATCGCCGCCTTCGCTTCATCGACATCCTTGCCATACAGATCCGAGATCAGGAAAATAATTCCGTAGCGTTGACGGGACGGCTGAAACTCTTCGAAACACTTGTCCAGATCAGTCAGACCGGAGAACTCCAGCCCTTTGGCATAATCGATCACGCGCTGCAGACTCCCCTGCCCTCGCATCGGTGGTAGCGGGTCACTCACCTCGTCGCCAAATCGATACAGACTCACCCGGTGATGACCAACCAAGCCCATGTAGGAAAGCGCGACTGCCAACTTCAGCGCTGTCGATTTCTTTTCTGCAAACGGCTCGCTCATAGAGCCGCTGGTATCGACCACCACGTGCACATGAAACTCCTGAATCTCTTCGTAGAGTCGAATGAATAACCGATCGAGACGGGCATACAGTCGCCAGTCGATCGCGCGGTAGTCGTCGTTTGGAGTGTAAGACCGGAAGTCTTTGAACTCACGAGTGAAACCGGTCGCCGGCGTGGATTGCAGGCCTTTTTTGCGCAGCTGCTTCCGTTTCCGCAAACGCAGCACCAGCGCCCGAATCCGGTCGAGAAACTCGGCATCAAAAATCTCCTCCTCATCAGAAGCGGAAGAAGACGGCGTTGT
>JAHDCN010000402.1:1328-2969 GCA_020629815.1 Verrucomicrobiota bacterium | reverse complement strand
GAGTTTCCGTCTCCGGCGAGCTCGGCGTAGATATTCGCTCCGCGGGCGCGGGCTTTTTCAAAATCTTCGAGAATCAGGAATCCGGCTCCCTCACCAAGCACAAAGCCGTTTCGGGTCAGGTCAAAGGGGCGACTGGCCTGCTCGGGGGATTCGTTGTCATCCGAGACAGCTCCCAGAAGGCAGAATCCGGACAGCCCGATTGGGTTGAGCATGGAATCAAAACCACCGGCGAGCATGTAATCACACTGGCCGCGACGCAGCACTTTCAGCGCGGTGCCAATCGCCTGTCCACCGGAAGCACAGGCGGTGTGCACGGAAGTCGAATAGCCGCGAATGCCAAACTGACGGGTCAGCAGGCCGAGGCCGGCGTTGGACTGCCAGCGGCAGAAATTTTTCGGATCGTCAGGAAACTCGTCTTTCAACAGGCCGTCGGCGTCGAAGTATCCATCTTCAGCGGCGCTCTTTTGCACCTCGACCAGATCGCGATAGCCGACCGACATCATTCCGGCTCCGACGCTCAGTCCCCAGCGGTGGGAATCCTGCTCGGTCGGGGCAATGCCGGCATCCTGAAATGCCTGCTGCGCAGCGCCCAACGCAAACGCATGCGAACGGGAGCAATACTTGAGCAATTTGTTGTTGGGCAGGACTTCCTGCGGATCAAAGCCTTTCACTTCCGCCCCGATCCGGGTGGAAAATCCGCTGGCATCAAAACTCTCCGGGTAGCCGCAGCCACTGACGCCGTTTTGCAGATTCGCCCAGGTGGTGGAAACATCATTTCCCACAGGGGTAATCATCCCGACGCCGGTGATCGCCACCTTGCGCTTGTTTTCGTAGCTCGACATAACAGGTCGCTGTTTTCTCCAGTCAGCACACGTAGTGAATTCGTGCCCCGCTGTTACGCCGTTTGCCCCTGCGGGATTCGACGAAGACAGTCGCTGACTGCCCGTTGTTTTCGTCTACTCTGGCCTGTAAATCAAGCATTTCTCCCGGTGGCATAAAGGCCCGCAGCTTCACATTCGACATGCCTGTAGCCCGCCATGCCTGAGAATTGTCGGGACAAGCCACTTCCTGCATCAGGGTATTGGCGAAACGGAGATTCGCATCCATCAGCAGCGTGCCGGGAAAAACCGGGTTTCTCGGGAAGTGATCACCGAAAAACGGCTGCTCCGTCGGAACGGCAAAACTGCCCTTAGCCGACTCGCCGGGGACGCATTCCGATTCGATGCGGTTAAATGGGAAAACCTCAACTCCGCCGAAGGCGTGGGCCTCGGCACCGCTGTCGCGAATCTGTTCGTAGCGCTCGCGCATCGCATCCGGCGAATCGTAGTCTTCCATGGGCACCATGGGACCGAGACAATTTTCCAGACGAATCACTTCGGTGCCGTTCACTTTTGCGGAACCGCCATAGCTGACTGATTCCTCATTGGCTTCGTAAAGCTCAGCGGCGAGCTCGAGTCGATCACCGGGCTTCACTTCCTGCAGAAACTCGATGCTTCCCGCAATGCCCGCTACCGGGCGAAACTGAAAATCGATCTTCGCCATTGCTGACCAGGCGGCGCACTGCCCGACTGATTCCGCAATCAGCGAGCTGGAAAACTGATCGATGTCCGGCGGTATATCGTAAAATCCGGAAATACTCGT
>JAHDCN010000402.1:0-1228 GCA_020629815.1 Verrucomicrobiota bacterium | reverse complement strand
TCTTTCTGCAAACGGATTACCATTTTGCAGAATGTTTCGGTGGTGAAAAGCTTTGGAATGTCAGCGGATTTCAACTGATCCGGAAAGCGATCTGCCGGAACTTCGGTCATGAAAGACTTCAAGTTCGCCACGCCTGCATCGGTAACAATGCCGCTCTCTTCAAACTCGGCTTCGCTCAGGTCTCCACGGGCATCTTCGATCATTTTTCCACGGGGAATTTTGATCTTAAACTCACGCTCCAAACGGAACACAATGTCCAGAAAATCAATCGATTCCGCGTCGAGATCGTTGATCAGCGAGGAGGTAAGCTCCACCTCATCCTCATCACACCCCAGTGCATCGGCTACGATATCCGTGACCTGGGGGAAAACTCCTTCGATTTCCTCTTGGCTGATGTCTGAATTACTCATCTTCTTGAAGTCGGCATTTTTACGCCATCTTGAAGCCGCCGTCAACGTGTAGAATCTGCCCAGTTACGTAATTTGCGAGGTCTGAGGCCAGAAACCACACCGCATTGGCAATATCTTCCGGTTGGCCATAGCGTTTCAGCAAAATTTCGGATTTTACCTTATCCCCGGCCATTTCCCGCACCGCTTCGGACATTTCGGTCTCAATTACGCCCGGAGCGACTGCATTGACGCGGATTTTGCGCTTGGAAACCTCCACTGCCAGGGCCTTGGTCATCGAATTCACGGCCCCTTTACTGGCCGCATAATTGGTCTGACCACGACCACCTTTTTCACCGGAAACTGAGCTCATATTGATGATGCTGCCGCTGCGTTTCATCATCATCCAGGGCAAAACCGCGCGCGCCATATTGAACGTTCCCTCGACATTGGTGGCCAGCACTTCACTGACGTCGGCATCCTCAAAAGCGACCAACTGATTGTCGCGAATGATGCCGGCATTGTTAACCAGCACATCGATTCGCTCGGTGCGGTCGAAGATCTCCTGCGCCAGCTCCCGACAGGCCTCCGAATCACGCACATCGACTTTTTTTGCGCTGATCGTTTTGCCTTCGTTGGCGGCCACGACCTCATTGGCTGCGTCATCATTTCCCAGGTAGGTGAAAATGACTTCCATCCCGTCGCCCGCCAATCGCTCAACAATAGCCCGGCCAATACCGCGACTGCCACCGGTGACAATGGCGACCCCGCCGCTCAATCCAGATTCGATAGTGCTCATAAAAACTGTGGGGATTTAAGACAGGGATTGAGGGAAATGCCAG
>JAHDCN010000401.1 GCA_020629815.1 Verrucomicrobiota bacterium | reverse complement strand
CGCTTCGGTCAGGTAGGTGTCCGTGCCGTGATACTTTTTCAGATGCGGAACAGCGCTGCGCTCACGCTTGGTGCCCCAGCCGTAGTTTTTCTCTGCCAGGTAACTCCCCGGCGCTCCAAAGGAATCGCCACCCACATTGATATCGAAGCCGAGGTTGAGCGGTTCTTCACCATCTGTTTCCTCAGGGCCGAAGTGAGCTTTGCCGACGTGGATTGTTTTGTAGCCATTGCCTTGCAAAACTCCCGGCAGGGTGACATCGCCTTTCGCCAGACCTTCCCAATCCCAGCCATCGGGCCCAAAGTCGCCGCGGTTGTTTTGCCACGGATTGATCCAGTTGGTTGCGCGGTGACGCGCTGCATTTTGACCGGTCATGATCGAGATCCGGGTCGGTGAGCAAACGCTCATGGCGTAGAAGTTGTTGAAACGGATACCGTTCTTCGCCAGGCGTTCCATTGAGGGCGTGCGATACCATTCATTCAGCGGGTAGGTTTTTGGTTTTCCCTCGCTGTCAGTGAGAAAAGGCACGGAGGTATCCATGACACCCATATCGTCGATGAGGAAGACCATGACGTTGGGTTTGTCTGCCGCGAATGCCGGAGAAAACAGCGCGATGGCGGCAATGAAAGAAAACAAGGATCGAATCATGCGATAGTTTTACCGCAAAATCCCGTCCCGGCCAATCCCGCAAATCAGCTCATGATATAGGGGTCGATGTCGATGGTAACGATCACGTCCGACGGGAAAGTCATGGAGCGCATGGTTTCGCTGATGTGTCTCGCGATGGTTCGTGAGTTGTGCGCCTTCAGAATGACCTGGTAACGCCATTGGTCATGGCTTTTCTCAAGCGGTGAAGGCAGTGGCTCGGTCATGACGATCGTCTCCGGAAGCTTGCGAGCGAGGCGGGTGTGAAGCGTTTTCAGGGAAAACTCGGCACGCTGCTGGTGAACGGAACGAACCGTGATCAGACCAAGATGGAAATAAGGAGGGTGGTGAAATTGCTTTCGCATCACCAGCTCCTGCTCGGCGAAACCCTCGAAATCGTGATGTCGCCCGAACTGAACCGCAGGGTGGTGTGGCGTGAACGTTTGCACCACCACTTCGCCCTCGAGCTCGCCGCGGCCGGCACGACCAGCGACTTGAGTCAGTAGCTGAAAGGTGCGTTCACCGGCGCGGAAGTCCGGGATATGTAATCCGGTGTCCGCATTGAGAATTCCCACCAGTGTCACATTGGGAAAGTGCAATCCTTTGGCAATCATTTGGGTGCCGAGCAAGATGTCGATCTTCTTGGCTTTGAACGCAGTCAGGGTATCACGCAGCTGGTTCTTTTTGCGCATCGAGTCGGTATCCACCCGGGTGATGCGGGCGCCCTGAAATACCTTTCGCAAAATGCCCTCGACCTTTTCCGTACCGTAGCCGGAATTCACAATCGACTTCGAATTGCAGTCCGGACAAATGCGTGGCGGCAATTTCGCGAACCCGCAAATATGACAGATCAGCCGGTCATCTTTGCGGTGCACCGTCATCGTCGTCGAGCAATGACGGCAGTTGGCCACATAGCCGCATTCCGGGCAGAGAATCGACTTGGCGAAACCGCGGCGATTGAGGAACAGGATCGTTTGCTCACCGTCAGCTAGTCTTTGCTCAATGGATTCCCGCAACTTGGATGAAAGAATGGTTTGGCCGCTCTTGTCTTTAAACTTTCGGGATTCCACCCGCATATCGATCACGCGAATCAACGGCAGCTTGCGGTCATCGATCCGCTGCCGCATTTCGGCGAGCTCGTATTTGCCCGACTCTGCATTGTTCCACGATTCCAGAGAGGGGGTGGCGCTGCCGAGAACCACCGGGCATTTTTCCAAGGCTCCGCGGACGACTGCCAGATCCCGGGCCTGGTAGCGCGGCTGATTGTCCTGCTTGTAGGAGTTTTCGTGTTCCTCATCGACCACGATTAGTCCGAGATCGCGGACCGGTGAGAAAATCGCCGAGCGGGCGCCGATGACAATGCGCGCTTTTTGGTCCAGCACCTTGCGCCACTCGTCGTGACGCTCTCCCTCGGAAAGATTAGAGTGCAGGATCGCCACCTGATCTTTGATTTTCGCGAAGCGTTGCTTGAAGCGGTCGGCAGTCTGTGGGGTCAGGGCAATCTCCGGAACCAGAACGATGGCGCCTTTTCCCTGCTCGATGACATGTTGAATCGCCTGCAGGTAGACTTCTGTTTTTCCGCTGCCCGTCACACCAAACAAAAGAATCGGCTTTGGTGCTTTGTCAGGGTCTTCGCGATCCGTGGCCTTGACGATGGAATCGAGTGAGGCTTGCTGTCCTTCGTTCAGATCGAAGGGCTTGCTCTCGATGTATTCAATATCCTTGAGTGGATCGCGGGAAACCACTTTCTGAAAGACCTCGGCAAAGCCGGCCTTTTCCAGCGCTGTGATCGAAGGGCGCCCGAAGTTCCATTCGCCACTGGTGAGTTCCGACAGTGCGAGTTCCTTTTTCTCTAACAGAACCTCGAGTATCTCGAATTGCTTTTTGGCGCGTTTCTGGAGAGCCGCCAGTTCATCTTCACTGGGTGTGGAAGCGACTTTTACAAACTTCGCCAGCTTCTGTTTTTCCTCACCGCCACGTGACGGTTTGGGGAGCATGGTCCGGTAGGCCGTTTCCACCGGGCAGAGGTAGTATTTTGACATCCAGTCTGCCAGCTTCATCAGGCCCGGAGTGAGGAACGGCTCCTTCGAAACCACTTTGGTGATTGGCTTCAACTGATAGCCCAGTTGCGACGTATCCTGACTGTCTACTGAGGTGATTGTGCCGACTGCTTCGCGACCGCGGAGGGGAACGGTAACCCGCGTTCCCGGCTGGGCCATGTCGGTCAGGTCCGCAGGAATCAGGTAGGAAAACGTTAAGTCATCCGTAGCGCCATCAATCAATACCTGGGCAACGTTTTCCATGCGAGCGAGGGTGGGAAAGATGCCGCAGGGAAGGAAAAGGGCAAAGGAGTTTTGTC
>JAHDCN010000400.1 GCA_020629815.1 Verrucomicrobiota bacterium | reverse complement strand
CTCAAAGAATATCCTTATCGCCGACCGCCATTCGGAGCATCGAGATCGGCTCTTCCGCTTCGTCTTCTTCTTTCTTGGGATGAATGAGTTCCTCAAGCCGCTTCTTGGTGGCGAGAAAGATCGGATCAATAAGCTGCTCAGGATCACGAGGACGCGGCACCGGCACTTCGATGATCTCTGCCACTTCGCCGGGATTCGGTTTTAATACAAGAATCCGATCGGCCAGAAGAATCGCTTCGTCGAGATCATGAGTGATAAACAGAATGGTGATGTCGACATTCCGCCAGATCTTCAGCAAGTGCGTTTGCATGTGACAACGAGTCTGGGCATCCAGCGCGCCAAAAGGTTCATCCATCAAAAGCATCCGTGGCTGATTAGCCAGCGCTCTGGCGATCGCGACCCGCTGCTTCATCCCTCCGGACAGCTGATGCGGATAAGAATTCTCAAATTTTGCCAAGCCGACCAGTTCGATCCATTGCCGGGCTTCGCCCTCCATTGTTGCTCCTCCGTGCCCGGTCATCTTAAGGCCGAACATCACGTTCTGCTTAACGGTCAACCACGGAAACAACGTGTAGTTTTGAAAAACCATTCCCCTATCGGGCCCGGGACCTTCCACCGGATCACCGTGGAGCAGGACTTCACCGGAAGTCGGAGTTTCCAGTCCGGCTAAAATACGAATCAACGTCGACTTACCACAACCGGAAGCACCCACGACACACATGAACTCCCTGCGGTAAACATCCACACTGACATCCCGTAATGCCTCAACGGTTCGACCGGAACCAGAGAAGATTTTGCCAATCTCATTCACTTGCACAGCGACCTCACGATCTTTAAGGCGACCGAAGCGCGCTTTCACTTCAGGATCCTGATCCAGATAGTTGGGTAGCTCGTTTTTCTCGGACATCAACCTTTTGAATAGCAATTTCCAGACCAGATGAGGGGTTGGTACGGAAAATGCGTAATATTTTTTTAAGAAAACTTATTACGAGACTATGTCGGAATTATTACGCAAAGACGGTGTCAAAAGGGTGAGTATCTCGCTCCCCCGGGAAACCTTTGCCGTTTTGGATCAATTGGTTTCTGATCGCGGCTTTCAGAGCCGGTCGCAGGCGGTCGCTGAAATGGTTCATCAAAGTGTCATCGATTTTCGCGAGGAGCTCGGCGACGAAGTCGTTGCCGGAACAATCACCATCGTCTTTGACGAAGCGCGGCCCGGACTGAACGAACAGCTGACACGGATTCAGCGGGACAACATTGCCGAAGTAATTAGTAGTAATCATGTGTTGCTGGAGAATGATCACACCTTAGCTGTATTGACCGTTCAAGGGCCGGCTTACAAGCTCAAGATGATCTGTAATGAACTGGTCACATGCAAAGGTGTTCAATTCGGCCGGCTCACAGTGACGTCCAGCATTCTACCTCCAATCCATTCCGTATCTGCAGACGAAGATGAGTGACCCGATCTATACCAAAACCGTTTCGCCCGGAGGCATGTGGTCGAATGTGATCAAGCGCGGAAAGACGCTGCGCCTGACCGATATCGAAGGTGGCGTCAATGTTGGCATGCTCATGTATAATGCCGACCAACCAATCGAGCGCTACAACATGCCCGACACTTTGAAAGGGCAGCATATCTTTTTTCTCACTGAGCCTTTTTGTATCCATTCCGATATGGGTCGTCTGTTTGCATCGATCACCAGCGACACGGTGGGTTGGCATGAAACAGTTTGTGGCTGCTCCGACGAATCTTTGGTCCGGGAAAAATACGGCGATAACAATTACCAGGCCGCCCGCAATGATTTCCATCGGAATGGCCGGGAGAATTTTCTGATAGAAATGGGCAAGTGGGGACTCGGGCCGAAGGACCTGGTGCCGAACCTGAACCTGTTCTCCAAAGTCGTGTCGGATGAAGCGGGCAATCTTGAACTCGCCGCCGGAAATTCCAAGGCTGGCGATTCAATCGAGCTGCGCTTCGAAATGAATACGCTGGTCGTGCTCAACACTTGCCAGCACCCGCTCGACGACTCGCCTGACTACGCACCGAAGCCGATTCTCCTTGAGGTTTTCGAGACTGGCCCACCGGCAGCGGACGATCCGTGTCGGCTTTCACGCCCCGAAAACGAACGGGCGTTTATCAACACCGAAGATTACTACGCTCTGCGCGACTAATGACTGAATCGAACCGCACACCCGAAACCGCCGTCCACGACGAGGTAGTCCCGGCCGGAGATCACTGGATGCACCTGATCAAGGCAGGTCAGGCATTCCGCATCGTTGATCTCGAAGGCAATCAGGCGGCTGATACGTTATTCTATAGTGCCGACGATCCGACAGATCGTTACTCGGCTTCGGATACGATTCAGCGGCAGCGAAATCTCTACTTAACTACCGGAACGGTATTAGTCTCTTCACTGGGCAATGAGTTACTGGAGATTACCGCCGATACCTGCGGCCGACACGACACATTGGGCGGCGCCTGTTCCCGCGAGAGCAACACGATGCGGTATGACCTTGGCAAAGAATCGATGCATGCCTGCCGTGACAGTTTTCTCTGCGGAGTTACCAACTGGGGTCAGGGCATGTCGAAGCGGGATATCACCTGCAATATCAATTTCTTTATGAACGTTCCAGTCACTCCCGAGGGCAAACTCACCTTCGAAGACGGTATCTCAGCTCCCGGTCGATATGTCGAGTTGGTGGCTCAGCGTGATGTTATTGCGCTGATCTCCAATTGCCCTCAGCTGAATAATCCCTGCAACGGATACAATCCGACGCCCGTTCAAGTTCTCATTTGGAACGACTGATGTTCTCCAAGGTATTGATTGCAAATCGCGGGGTGATTGCCTGCCGGGTTCAGCGAACGCTGAAGCGACTCGGAATCCAATCGGTCGCTGTCTACTCAGATGCGGACGAAGGCAGCCGTCATCATCTGGAAGCTGATGAAGCCGTGCGCCTGCCCGGAAACACCGCAGCGGAAACCTACCTCGATGCGGCGAAGATCATCGA
>JAHDCN010000399.1 GCA_020629815.1 Verrucomicrobiota bacterium | reverse complement strand
TCACCCAAATGCCCCCAATGTTGGATCGAACCTGATAGCAGCTCTTTTGTCTGCTTAATTTGTAATTGGGAACCGAGAGATTTCTCGACTCGCGAGCTCGCTCGAAATGACAATTGGCGAACTAGGCGCGAATCTTTTGACCACGCTTTTCCTGAAGGCCGCGAGCGAAGGGCAGAACGATGTAGTTGGGCAGTTGGTTAACGTGCTCCTTGCTAAAGGTCAGAAAAATCCAGCGATGTTCGACTACATTCAGAACTGCGCTGAGGTCCCAAAGCGGCGGAACCACCATTGTTACATTTTCTGATACTCGATCGAGTTCCTCATAGAATGCTTTTGGGTCTTCCACGTGCTCAATGGTGTGAGAGCAAAGAGTGTGAGCAAACTGGTTCGGCTGGAATGGAAGATTGTAGATGTCATCCACGACCACCAAATTGGGAATCTCGGCGTGCTTCACGATATCAACATTCACCCCGCCACCATCGGTTTTGCCGCAGCAAATATTCAGGTCCCACTTTTTCCGTCTGTTGCGGATAAAGCCGCCCATCACGCGGTAACTCAGCAAGTTTAGTAAAGGCAGTAGAAGAACAAGGATACCGAAGGAAACAAGAGTGATGGTAAGCATGGGGCTAAGGTTTGAGTTGGGCTCAAAACCTTAAGAAAGATGAAATTTTTCCAGCACTCAAGTTTCCTTGTCTGACATTTCTGTCAGATCGTTGAGACTTCGATTCAACTTGGAGAATGAACAATTGCGGATTACTATGGAACTATGATTCTGGAAACTATCAGGGAACTCTCACGAGAACAGAAAGAGATTCTAACTGCAGAATTATTGGACGATTTAAATGCTCCCGAGATAGCCTCTGGAACAGAGGATGCGATTGAAACAGTGCTGTCGGCAAGATTTGAGGCCTATCTATCAGGAGACGATATTGCTTCGGCTTGGAGTGACGTCAGGAAACGCCTCCAGTCAGAAACTGGTGTGAAATGGCAGAGGTAGTTCTCCTCCGTGGCGCGGAAGGAGATCTGTTGGAAATCTACAATTCTCTTGCCGAATTTGATCTCAGTCTAGCTGAGAGGTTTTCCTCAATGGTAGATCGAACTTTTCACGATCTCACCAAGTTTCCTGAATTGGGGCGTCCGGATTTAGGAAGTATGCGACGAAAATTGGTTGTGGGATTCTATCGTTTTGGAGTGTATTACCAGATTGAAGCTGAACGTATACTGATTCATGCGGTGTTGGATTTGCGACAGGATCCCGAAATGATTCTGAGACGATTAAGGTAACTCACCCCAAATTCTCCAGCACCTCACGCATCTTTCCCTCGCGGGTTTCGATGCTTTCGCATAAGGCAAACTGCACGCGGGCCCGGTTGAGGTTCTGTCCGTCGTAAGTGGTTTTGAAATAGACATCACCGGCCAGGTAGTCGGCAAAGAAACGGAGGCCCAGTTCAAAAGTGATGAGCCGGATGGAATCGTAGAGATACTTCCGGTCAGCATTGGTCAGGAAACCGCCAGCCTCTTTGAGGTAGCCTTTTACCAATGATTCGAATAGATCCAAATCCAGATACACCTTGCTGAGATCGGATGTTTCCTCTCCCGCCGGGTTGCAGCTGCTGCGCACGGCGTCGCCGAAATCGTAGTGAACCAGGCCGGGTTTCACGGTGTCGAGATCAATGATACAAGTGCCTTTCCCTGACAGGTTATCGATCATGATATTGGTGATCTTGGGATCACCATGGATCGGTCGCTCGGTGAGTTCGCCGCGTTCTTTTGCGTCTTCCAGAATACGGCACAAATCGCGGCGCTCTTCGACAAACTTGCTCAGGCGTCGCGCTTCGGATGAGCTTTCCAGTAGAGCCTGGGCGGAGTCCTGTTTGAGCGTTTCGTCGTAATTGGCCAGATAGCCGGGAGTGATGTGAAATCCGGGCAGGGTGTCTGCCAACTGATCGATGGGAAAATCCGAGATGATGCGTTGAAAGTGTCCGAGCACGATGCCGGCTTCGACAGCCAGCTCGGGGGTCTCGATATTTTCGTAACTGGTTGTCGATGCAATCATCGACAGCGCGCGCCAGTAATTGCCATCGCTGTCCTTCACGTAGTCCTCGCCGCCACAGGTGGGGATCACCCGGGGCAATTGCCAAATACGATCAGCGTCGTCAGCTTCGGCGAGAATTTTCTGATGCGCATGATCGGTGACCGCCTTCATGTTTGCCATGACGGCGGGCGGATCGGGAAACACGTGGTGATTGATCCGCTGCAGGACGTATTGCTCTTCATTGAACGTAGTCCGCAGGATGACCCGGTAGGTATCGTTCACATTACCCGAGCCGAGCGGCTCGAGAGTCACGAGTCGCCCGGGTACGTCAAATAAGGTGGCAATCTGGGAGGCGGTCATCGAAGGAAAACTATCCGATAGACTGGGCAAAGCCGGCGATGCGGGCGAGCACTTTTTCTTTGCCCATCAATTCGAGCATCGGGATCAGGTCGGCACCACTGGTGGATCCGGTCGCGGCGACCCGACACGGAAGCATGAAAGCGCCGAGCTTCATCTCCAGAGAGTCGGCGGCTGATTTGATACCGGCTTTGATATCATCGCCCTGCCAATTGCTGACACTATCGAGGCCTTTGCCCAGTGCATCGAGCACTTCGCCAATGCCATCGCGGGAGGCGACTTTCTCTTTTGCCTCGGCGTCGTATTCGATCGCGTCTTGAAAAACGGGAGCAATCACAGTTGGAATGTCGCTGAGCAGCTGGGCGCGCTCGCGGGCAAGCTCGATCGCCGGAGTGACGCGCGGATCCGATGCATCTATGCCCGCAGCTTCTACAAATGTTGCTGCCGTTGCTGTAAGCTCGTCAGCCGACTGCGCTTTGATGTGCTCGGCATTGACCCACAAACATTTTTCGTAATCGAACTTGGAATTGGATTTGTTCACGCCGGTGATGTCGAAAGCCTGCTTCAAGTCATCGAGAGAAAAGATCTCACGGTCGTCTCCGGAAGACCAGCCGAGCAGAGCCATGTAATT
>JAHDCN010000398.1 GCA_020629815.1 Verrucomicrobiota bacterium | reverse complement strand
GGATCAGCAACTGCTGGTTCCTCAAAGAGCCGCACGAACAGCTCATCCAATAATGCCAAGTCTCCTTCAGGAATATTGGAGAAAACAATCACTCTTGAGTTCAGTAAGATTCTTCGGGAGGAGATCTTCCGAGAAGCAGAGCAGACCAACCAGAAAGTTGGAGTCATTCTTACCCGGGAGAAAGATGTAAATCTGCATTTTGGCGAGCGGGCGAGGAACTCTGACCACCCTGACACTGCCTGCGTTGTCAGTATCCATTTTAATGCCAGTACGAACCGTCAGGCGAAAGGAAGTCTATCAATGATTTCTGCGAAGAAGAATAATCCGAACTATGATACGGATTATCAGTTCGCAAAGGGCCTGGCCGAAGCCACTTCGAAAGGAGTGCGCCGATATCTTTCATCAACTAAAAGCCGTGGAGTGATCAACGATGGACATTTGCACGGTGGTCGAGGCTCCAATTTCTTTTTCCAGCTCAAAATGAAGAAACGGCTCGCGAAAGTCCCCAAGTGTTTTCTGGAGGTTGAGTTCATGGACAATGCCGAAGTGGAACGGGCATTGCTGCAAGACAATCGGGAAGCGAAATTTCGCCATATTGCCTCAGGTATTGCGGCGTATTTGGTAGAATATGTTTCTCGATGAAGTCCCGTTTCACGGGCTTGCAAAAACTCAACGAAACAGAAAGCATATGTCTATGAAAGCTCTTCTCTCTGTTATGCTGATCTCCTGCCTTTCCATCTTTGCCCTTTCGGCACAGGAAAAGCCAAAGAAGCCGAAAAAAAAGGTTAACCCTGCCATGGCCCCAGTGGATGATATTGCGGGATTACCGAGGGTTTTGCTTATCGGTGATTCGATTTCGATTGGCTACACTGTCGAAGTCAGAAATCTATTGAAAGGGAAAGCGAATGTGCACCGTCCTTTAACGAATTGTGGCCCGACCATTAAGGGATTGGAAGAGTTGGATAAATGGCTCGAAACGGGCGGAGTCGGGAAAAAGTGGGATGTGATTCACTTCAATTGGGGGCTACATGATTTGAAATACATGGGGCCTAATGGTGAAAATCTGGCTGATCCGAAGGCCGGGACGAGCAAACAGCAGGTGCCGCCAAAGGAATATCAAAAAAATCTTGAACAGCTGACGGACCGTTTACAGAAAACAGGTGCTAAGCTGATCTGGCGAAACACCACTCCAGTACCCGAAGGTTGCCAAGGTAGAGTTGTAGGGGATTCCGCCAAGTACAATGAGATTGCTGCCGGGATTATGAAGAAGCGAAACATCCCAACCAATGACCTGTTCACTTTCACCAATGAAAACCCCGGCCTGATTCGCGAAGCGAACGTTCACTACACCGCTGAGGGTTCAAAGGCGCTTGCGAAAGATGTCGTGCAGTCAATCACCCCCCATCTTCCGTAACCATGCAGTTGCCAGACTCATTGGAATCCTTTCTGGCTCCGTTATCCGGGGAACAGAGGGACAACTTTTTGAATCAGATAGACGACTCGGACTACTCCGTCCATGACTGGGCAGAGGCTCTGCAAACTTTCGATCAGTGGCTGACACAGCAGAACATCTCCAACCGCCCCGTAGTTGATATGGTCGATTATCTTCATTGCTGTGCCACGATGCAGGGAGTTAATATTGAAGCCGCAGCTCTCTCAGAGGTCTTAAAAGATGCGCTTGACCAATTTGGTTTTGATGCAGTTTCTGATTCTCAGTAATGGGAAAAAACACAATCTTGAGAATGAAATAATTCGTCAAAAATCTGTGGGTGTGGTAAACTATAAGTCATGTCAACCACACGCAGAACACGATTCTCAAGAAGGGTGCCCGACCATGTTACAGACGAATTGGTCACCGTTCTTACTGACGACAAGACCTTCGGATTCAATGATCTTTTCGAGGTAGTTTACGAAAACCTTAAGGCACGAAACGCCGTTAGCGGAGGAGAAGAAATGCTCCGTCTCAGGGCTTACGAAAAGCTTCAAAACCTCGTCACTCGTGGTCTCGTCGAAAAGAACGGGAAAGAGTATCGTGGCTTGGAAAATATCCACGAAGCGTCAAGTGCGCACATTGCTGCTCAGCAGCAAGGCTAATTCTTTCTTCGCTTAGCGAAGGTTGGTCCAGTGTTTTCTTCACTGGACGGACAACAGAATATCAATACATTTCAACCCGGTGCGTTTCGGCGCACCGGGTTTTTTGCTGCCATGCTTCCAGACTATATTCCAGTGCTTATTCAGATCCTGATCGCAGGAGCCTTTGCGGGGGCCACGTTGATCGCCAGTGCTTTACTCGGAAAGCGAGCCACCAGTAATCCTGTGAAAGATTCTGCCTACGAGTGCGGCATGAATCCTCTGGGAGATGGTCAGGCCAGATTCAGCGTGAAGTTTTATTTGGTCGCCATGCTGTTTGTACTTTTCGACATCGAAGTCGTCTTCCTTTTTCCCTGGGCCGCTGTTTATCGAAACGAGATTTCTCAGGGAGAAGCCGTCTTTTTCTGGAGCATGCTTAGTTTCGTGATCATCCTTTTCCTGGGTTACCTTTATGCCTGGAGAAAAGGTGCGTTTGAGTGGCGAAACTAAACCGACGGAACCTTTCGATCCACCCTATCCATGGTTCACTACATTGCCCTCTATAAGCTCAAAGGTGTCGCCAACAATGACGAGACCATTGAAGAAATGATTCGTACCAGCAGGACTCACCTGCATCGAATCAATGAAGCCCACAACTTTCGTTCCGGACGTAGCATCAAGGAGGAAAACCAGTTCACCTTCTTTATTTCGGCCGACTTCGAGAGCATGGAGAAATTGGACATGTTCCGTGAAGATCCCCAGTATCTTTTGTTCGAGGCCAATGTGATTCGTGAGAATACCAGCGAATGCCGCGAATTGCTTTACGAAACCGAACCGGGCAAAGACCCTAAGTATTCGTAGAGGAAATGGCACGCTCGCCGCGATTCGAACGCGGGACCTACGGATTAGAAGTCCGTTGCTCTATCCAGCTGAGCTACGAGCGCGTTTTCCGTCCGCCGATT
>JAHDCN010000397.1 GCA_020629815.1 Verrucomicrobiota bacterium | reverse complement strand
TTCGCTCATAACTTCGGGACCGATCCCGTCTCCGGGAAGAACTGCTACGGAAAATTTCTGGCTCATCTGAGATGTTTCGTTGGTGAAAAAAGTGTTCCCGACCAAAGAGCGAAACGGCGCGGAGGCAAGGGAATTTTCACGGTGGTTCCGACAGGGTTTCCGTCTTGCAACCCGAGCACAAATCGCGACAATGCCCGCATGGCAATTTCTCAGCTTTCGCAATCGCAACGGGAGAAACTCACAGCATTAGCCAGTGAGTTGGTAAATCAGGAAGCCGCTCGTGAGTTAGTCGAGCCTCAGGATCGCAGCACGGGATTCTGGTTTGGTGGCGGCAATGTGATTCAGGATGCCGACGGATCGATTCTGATCTGTGGGCGCTATCGCAACTACGGAGATTCCCGAACTGGCGTTGGCGCTGGTGCTCGCGGACTGGAGTTGGCGATTTTCCGGGGCGATTCCCCAGATGGCGAGTTTGAAAAGATCAAATCATTCAGCAAACAGGATGTCGCGCACAGCGGGATAGGCATCGTGTCCATCGAAGGCGTTGCTCTGCACCGTACGGAGGACGGCATCGAGTTGTTTATGTCGACGGAGAAAGACGCCAAGTATCCGGAGAGAATCATCGATTATCAAAAGCCGGGTGCCGGCGTCTGGAGTATCGATCGCATCCATGCCGACTCGGTGGAAAACCTGAGTTGCGACGATATTGAAGAAATCATTCCCTTTGGCACAGACGATCCGGGACGTTTGCACTGCAAAGATCCATGGGTGTTTGATCTGGCCAACGGAGACCTTGCTTTGGGATACTGCACCCATCCGTTTACCTGGTCGAGCAGTGGCACTGCTATGCTGGTTCGCAAAAAAGGCAGCGAAACTTACGAAAAGGTCAGCAACGACATGCTGCGTCGTGGTCCGGTTTGGGATATTGCCGCAGCCCGGGTGACCGAACGCCTAGCCGTGCCGAAAGTGGGCGAGTTCGCCGACGGTCCGGATCTGTCTCTGTATTTCTACGACAGCTGCGAAAGCCTGCGCCAGCTCGATGAAAACCCGGCGGCAGCCTCCCGCCCTCGAGGTTGGTCCTGTGAAGAAATTGGCGGAATCGCTGTCGGTGTTGATGGCGAATTTCCCGAGATCGAGAGTCTCTCGATTGAAGCTCCGCTGTTTGTTTCGCCCCACGGAACTGGTTGTTCCCGCTACATTGCGACGCTGACGACGAAAGACGGCATTTTCGCGAATTGGCAACAAAGCCAGCCGGATCTGTGTCAGCCGCTGGTCGGAAACTTCGTTTCCAATGATCGGATTGCCGAGATTCTGAGTTAAGGAAAAGCTACGGATACACCGTCTTCTTTTTATCTTCGAGAAATCGGTCCTTCGCCGGGATCGTTGGCTCCCTACCCTCTTTGTACGGAGGTCCGATTGTCGGAAACGGCAAACCAGCACTCCAGAAGGTCGGCTTTTCTCCTGCGAAATACAACGAGCGGGTAGAGAGATCCGATCCGGGAGGTTGGAGCCCTTTTGCTTCGCTCAGGTTGGCCTGCTCGTAGTGCCCTTCCCCTCTCAGGTTGTAGCCGTCGCCGAGGAAAATGGCCCATCGACCGGTAAAGGTTTCGTTACCAAGAAAATTCTGCCGCTTCGACAAAGGATTGGTGATATTGATTCCATAGCGTAATGCCCGGTTACGAAGGAAGGTGTTGAGCGGCCCGTTGGCTCCATGGGAATAATCCAGCCAGATGTGTTGGCAGATGTTTCCCTCGAACAAATTCGCGAACGGATAGTTGCCGTGAATACAAATATCGGAGGAGATTTCCGAAGGCGGCTCGGTGCGGCGAGGTTCGATCGAATAGTTGTACCCGAAGACATTTCCGTTCGCTCCAGCCTGGACCAGCATCGAGTGCCGCAGGCTTTGGAAAATATTATCCTCGACCAGGCAATCTCCCGTTTTCATCTCGAGTCGGACTCCGTAGCCGGAACCACCGCCATCGTATTCGTGAGCATGATGAAAGTAACAACCGCTCACCGTGAGCTGGGTGCTTGATTGCGCGCCAACGTGACCGCCGAAGGCATTCACTCCTTCGACACCCCGGACCCATCCTCTCGCCGCGTAGCGAAACCCAATGGTGAACTTGTTGTTCCTACTGCCTTCGTCCCCGGCGAGGCGACGCTCTACTTTCAGGTTTTCAATTCCGACATCGGTAACCGGTTCGATTTTTCGAATCATTGGGTTCCGCTTCGCCGGAAAATCGAGCCGCAACGGCACCTCAATCTGGAGAGTGTTGCCATCCACTTGGCGAACCCTACCAATCTGAGCGCCAATCTTGCGTGCCCAACTGCTGGTTTTCCATTCCGGATCGTTATCCTGATGAAGCTCAAAATAATCACCCGGAGCAAAATCAGATCCATTCGTTACCGGGATCGTCGTATCGTGAGCAGCCAGAGATTCCGGCACTTTTTGAAAAGAATCTTTGGGATTAGCCGACGCGAGAATTGCGTGAGCCACAAAATCGAAAAGCAGGTGAGTTTTCTCCGGTCCTTCGCCGCGCAGAATCACCCCACTGGCCAACCGGATCGGCTTCTGAAACAGATAGGTGCCTTGCGGAATGAAAACGACTCCGCCTCCCGGCCCCAAAGACTTGATAGCGGATTCGATCGCTGGTTGATCATCCGCTTTCCCGTCACCCTTGGCTCCAAAGTCCCGGAGATTCACTACAAGATCAGGGGACAGAATCTCCGGACATCCTGCCTTCTGCCAGGAATCGACAAAGACACGTTCGCGCGGAATTTCCTGCGCAATCGCGACTGTACTGGTGCCAAACACCAATACAGAGATGAACGCGATAGATGCCGACTTCATTTACACAAACTTACGCAGTCCTTGGAAATAGAAAGACAGGAGATCAACGCAAAGATTGCTGGAAATCCTAAGTGAGGAAATGCTTGTAGATTGCTTTTGCCGTGGCAAATTGTCGATCCTGAAAGTAAAGCTGGAGTGGTGAAATTGGTAGACACGCTGGATTTAGGATCCAGTGCCGCAA
>JAHDCN010000396.1 GCA_020629815.1 Verrucomicrobiota bacterium | reverse complement strand
GAGCTGGTCGTAAAAAGCGCTCCTGCAATAATCACGAAAAGCACCAGAGAGATGAGGATCTGAGGTATCGATTTGCTTGGCATAAAAATTGAAATTTGGGCTAACAGACAACTACAACGGGCACGGCTGTGCAAGAGGCGAGAAATGGCTAAAATGAATCAGCTAAGGTCGTCGTTGGTACCAAATTTATTGGTTTTCGCTTTTCGAATAAGACTCCAGCAACGTCCGCATCTCCTTCGCCACCTCGGGATTCTCGCGAATCACATTCCTGGTCTGTTCCAGGTCCGTGGACAGATCATACAACTGCGCCTTCGGAGCATCCTTCTTCACTTTTCCGTTCTCGAGATCACTGTTCTTGCGCCCGGCAAACTCCAGTGCCGCCGGACCTCCAAACGCATGTGCTCCTCGTTTGGCTGCTGTGAAGCCGCCACCCGCTTGAGCCGGAATATACATCCACTTGCCTTTGCGAATCGAGAGGTGGGTTTTCTTCTGAGCGGCCAGAAGCAAATGATCCCGAAGTGGCTTTTCAGGATTCCCGGTCAGGGCCGGCAAAATGTTTACACTGTCACGGGCTTGCCCTTCTTTTACTTCGATGCCAGTCAGCTCCGACATGGTCGCCAGTAAATCGATATTGGAGATCAACTGATCAGATTCGCTATCGGCGGGGATCTTCTCCGGCCAGCGAGCGATGAAGGGAACCCGGTGACCGCCTTCCCAGGCGCTGAATTTGAACCCTAACAATTTACCATTCATCCGATGGCCGGCTTCCCAGGATTCCTGTCCGCCAACATTGAACATGCCGCCGTTGTCACTGGTGAAAATGACCAGCGTGTTGTCATCGATACCCTGCTCTTTGAGCGTTTTCATCACTTCGCCCACCATCCAGTCCAGCTCGTGAATGTAATCGCCGTAGACTCCGCATTGACTGGTGCCCTGAAACTTCGGATGCGGGGTGAAAGGGTGGTGAATGTTCGTTGTCGAAAGATAAAGGAAGAACGGCTCGTCTTTCTTTTCTTTGATCCATTCGAGCGATTTCTCGACCAACTTGGTGCCGACCATGTAGTCGTCGTAAAGCGCATGCGCGGCATCCGCTCCGCCAATCTGATCGAGTTTCATTTTCTCAAAAATCTCTTTAGTTTTGGCTTTCTTGCCATACACAAACGGATCTTCCGGAACCAGGCCGATGACGTGATGATTCTCCACATAGACAAACGGCGGATGGCTGTTCACCACAGGCACACCGAAGTAGTGATCGAAACCCAGTTCCAGTGGTCCCGGCTTCAGATCGCCATTCCAATCCGGCGTTTTCTCGCCAAAACCCAGATGCCACTTTCCGAAACAAGCCGTCGCATAGCCCGCCTCTTTCATCACATCAGCGACCGTTTGTTGTTCAGTGTCGATCACCAGGCCAGTTCTGAGAAATACCGGCGAGTAGAGATTTTTTCGCACCGGGTATTCTCCAGTGATTAGTGCATAGCGGGAAGGCGTGCAAACCGCTGACGCCGAATGGGCATCGGTGAAACGCCGCCCTTCCTTCGCCATTTGATCGAGGTGGGGTGTTTGCACCTTGGTCGCCCCGTAGCAACCGAGATCTCCGTAGCCTAAATCATCCGCGAAGATGACCACGACGTTGGGTTTTTCCGAGGCAGAGGAAAGACCCGTCGAAAGAAACAGAGCAAGGAGCAGAAGAAAAAGTCGAATAACAATCATGAATGAAAAGTTTTAGTGAATCATTTCCCGAATCACATGTCCATGCACATCCGTCAAGCGCCGATCGATTGAGTTGTGGCGCACAGTGAGCCTTTCGTGATCTACTCCCAGAAGATGAAGAAGCGTCGCGTGGATGTCATAGACCTGAGTCGGGTGATCGGGATCCAGTGGCTTGTAGCCCCACTGATCGCTCTCGCCGTAGGTGCCGCCTTTTACTCCACCGCCGCAAAGCCAGTTGGTGAAAACGAAAGGGTTATGATCGCGACCTTTACCGCCCTGTGCGCAAGGCATCCTGCCGAATTCGGTGGTCCAGAGAATGATCGTGTCCTCGAGCATGCCGCGTTGTTTCAAATCCTCGATCAATCCGGCCGTGCCAATCGCCATTCCGTTTGAAAGGGGGCCGTGGTCGCGTGCCACGTCTTCATGGGAATCCCAGTTTCGACGGGGAAAGCCGTTTTCGTTGCCGCTGAATATCTGAACGAAACGGACACCGCGCTCCAGTAGCCGCCGGGCGATCAGGCATTTGCGACCAAAGAATTCTGCCTCGGCTTTGCGATTGATTTTGGAATCATTGACGCCGGGCCCCTCGGAAGCCAGCCCGTATAGGTCTTTGATGTATTGCGGCTCTTTGGAAACATCGAGTGCTTCGGTTGCGCTGAGCTGCATCTGCGCGGCCAGTTCGTAGCTGCGAATCCGGGCCGAAAGTCGACTGTCGCCGGGACGCGAGGCGGCGTGCTTTTCGTTCAACTTTCGCAATACCTGCTGGGCCTCGGCATCGGCAGCTTGGGTAATTTCGTCGGGACGATACAGATCATTGATCGGCGTCTTATCCCCGGGGCGAATCACAGTGCCTTGATGTTCGGCGGGGAGAAACATCGACGACCAGTTCTTTACACCGTTCGATGCAAAGCCGCGATGATCCGGCAAAACAACAAAGCTGGGTAGGTTATCGTTTTCCGAACCGAGGGCATAGCTGACCCACGATCCCGCGCTCGGAAAACCGGGGCGATTAAAGCCGGTTGTTTGCAATAGCGTGCCCTGACTGTGAACACCCGTCTGCCCGACGACATTGTGCACAAAGGCGATGTCATCGACATGCTTGCCCAGTGGCGAAACCGGCTCGCTCAGCATCTTGCCACTGTGCCCGTATCGCTGGAACTCCCAGTAGCTTTGCTGGCTGACACCGGGCGAACTTTGAAACAACTCTACCTTTTCACCCGGATCCCACTGCTGACCCTGTTCCTTCTCGAGCTGCGGTTTGTAATCGAACAAATCGACGTGGCTCGCCGCTCCCGCCATGAACAGCTGGATGACTCGCTTGGCT
>JAHDCN010000395.1 GCA_020629815.1 Verrucomicrobiota bacterium | reverse complement strand
TAATCATTCGCGAAGAACCGCTTCGGACCCTGCATCGTCAGCAAATCGAGCTGCTGCGCGATTGGCGTGAGAACGCCTCTGATGAAGACGTCGAACTGCCAAGAAACCTGATCTTTTCCATCAGTGCGATCGCCAGTGGCTTGCGAACGACTGGGTAAGACATTCCTGTTACTGGACGGTGCCCATTAGGTCGCCCATTCGGGCATAGACTTCACGTCCTTCGTTGGAGTGTTCGACGAGATCGTTGGCCGGGGTAAACCGTTGGGCGGGAAAGATCGTGATCGTCATGGATCCCCCAAAGCGAAAATAGCCCTTTTCCGTACCGCGGCGGACGGGCAGCCCCGGCTGAAACGTATTCTCGATGCTCCCCACATTTGTGGCGCCAATTTCGAGGAAAAGATAATTTCCAACCGGGCTGTCTCTGACGACAGTGATTTGTCGCTTGTTCTGCCAAAGGTAGGTTAGTTGTCGGGACAGGGCGATTGGGTTCACCGAGAAAAGAGGGCCCTCAATCAGTTTGGGTTTCTCCGGAATGCCAGTGAGCGGAAAATGAAACCGATGGTAGTCGACCGGGCAGAGACGGGAGAGAATTGCGGTGCCGTCTCTGAATTCACAGGCCAATTCTTCGGAGCCAAGCAAAGCCGGAAGATCAAGCTTTCGGCCTTTTACGTAAATCCATGACTCCCTGCTGAGATCGGTAATTACGAGATGGCGTCCGTCAGCTGGAAAGTTGGCAGTCCCTTCCTCGCGGTAAACGGGGCGGGCAGACGATTTTAACTCCCGGGAGAAAAATTCGTTGAAGGATTGGAACGACTCCGGACACTCGAGAAATTCGTCTGGATCCACTTCGTATTTTTGCACAAAGGCGGAGATTTCCTTCCGGGATTTCCGACTGTCTGCCCAGTTGCCGTATTTTTTGGAAAACCAGGGGCGCTTGATCAGAGTGTGCAGAGCAGCGCGGCCCGGTCCTGTTTCATAGGCCCAGCGCAACCATTTCTCACCATAAATGCTCTCGGTTTCGACTTGGCGCCGGTAGCGGTGATAAAATTGGATTGGCTCACTCAAGGGACACGATCAAAGCAATTTCCCGAAATGAAGCAATCAGTTTTTTCCCGAGTTCGCATCCTGTTGAGTCCGCGAATTTTCGTGTATGTTCCTTCCGATGGCCTCCTCTGATTCCCGGAATTCTGTTGAAACGATGCAGCTGCAAAAGCTGCAGGCGCTGATTGCGGAGCTGGAAGCCGGCAATGAGTTCTACCAGTCCCGATTGGAACAAGCCGGGGTAACCTCTTCGATTGGTTCCCTCGCGGAGTTTTCGGAAAGAATGCCGTTCACCTCAAAAATGGATCTCGTCTGGGACCGGGAGGAGTTTCCGCCGTACGGCACGAACCTGACCTATCCGAAGGAGAATTACTCCCGCTTTTGCCAAAGCTCCGGGACCACGCGCGGTCCGTTGCCCTCACTCGATACACCGGAAAGTTGGTCAGCGATGCTGGATTGCTGGGACCGGGTGTTTGAAGCGGCGGGAGTGACCCCGGATCAGACCGTCTTTTTTGCCTTTTCCTTTGGGCCGTTTCTGGGTTTTTGGACGGCTTTTGAGTCAGCTACTCGCCGGGGTAACCTGTCGATTCCCGGCGGCGGTCTTGGATCACAGGCCCGGCTGCAGGCGATGGCCGCTCACGAGGCGGAGGTGCTTTGCTGCACACCAACCTATGCGCTGCGCCTCGGGGAGATTTTTTCTGAACAAAAGGACCCGGATTTTCTCAGCTACCGACTGAAGAAGATCATAGTCGCTGGCGAACCGGGCGGAAGCCTGCCAGAAGTCCGCGAACGTCTGTCGGAAGTGTGGAAAGGCGCGGAGGTTTTCGATCATCATGGTATGACCGAGGTTGGACCGGTGACCTATGAGCACCCGGAGAAGCCACTGAGTCTTTGCGTGATCGAGGAAGCCTACTTCGCCGAGGTGATTGACCGCGAGACCCACCGGGAAGTGGAGCCCGGGCAGAAAGGGGAGTTGGTTCTGACTACGCTGACGCGCACCGCTTGCCCGCTGTTGCGCTACCGAACTGGCGATCTGGTGCAGAAGTCGTTTTTTTCCGCCAAAGGTGAGCCGGAACCGGTATTTTGTTTGGAAGGTGGCATCCTTGGTCGCGTCGATGAAATGGTTGTGATCCGGGGGGTCAACGTCTACCCGACCGCAGTGGAAAAAATCATTCGCGGTTTCCCTGAGGTTGCGGAATTCCAGGTGATTCAAACGACGCAGCAATCGATGGCTGAGTTGGAGATCATCATCGAACCAACTGGCCAGGCTCCTTCTGATCTAGCGGAGCGGGTAGCGGCCGATTTGGCGGCTGCGTTGACTTTGCGGATTCCCGTGAAAGTGGCGGAAGCGGGGAGCTTGCCGCGGTTTGAATTTAAGTCGAAGCGGTGGGTGAAGCAGTGAGTTGGTGGTGATGACTTTATTTTCCGAAAAGACCAAGTGCTATGTCATCGATCTTCTTGATCGGGTTGAAATCATCTTCTTTGCTTCCCTGTTTCTGGGGTTCTTCGCGGCGGTGCTTCAGGAGTTTAGCCTGAGTTATCTCCGCTTTTTCCGCATTCCTTTGCCGTTCTTTGTTTCCTGGTGCTGGCTCCTGTCTCCGATGGGCTTTGCCGTTGTCACTTGTTTGCCCATTCGATTTCCATTCAAGCGGGCCTTTCTCATCGGGTTTCTGATTTCGCTGATTCCGGTCTTTTATCTCGTAAAGGATTTTCCTGAGGGAGCCCTTGAGGCTTTTCGTTAGGTGAGAATCATTGCGAAACCTTTTACCTCAACGGAGTCGTTCGCACAAAAGGCGGAATCGAACATCCCATGGCGTCGGCAATTGCACGGATTAGTTCGGCTTCCTGACTGGAAACGGCATTGTCGGTGATGACACTGGCAGAGCAGGCCTCGAGGAGTTGTTTCTTTACGATCGGAGTTGCCCTGGCGAATTGGTCCAAGGCGGCAGCTACTTCTCCGAGCCCGCAATCCTCTTCCGACTTCAGGTAGACATCGACTCC
>JAHDCN010000394.1 GCA_020629815.1 Verrucomicrobiota bacterium | reverse complement strand
AAGGCGTTCACGTGAATGGAAAAGAGCGAGAGGATCCCGGCCAATAAGGTGAATCCGAGAATGAGACTGCTCAGACAAAGCAGGATGTCGCGGACGTTGCGAAAGATCAGCAGGAGCGCTGCAGCCAGGACAATCAGCACTGGAATCGTCATGCGCCGCAAGTCGCTCTTGGCTTCGTTTTGCAGCGCTTCCGACAACGGTCCCCAGGAAGCTGGTCCAAATCCGGACGTGGCATTGCCGAGGTGAACCGGGTGAGTCTTCGACGGAAACTGTTCCGTGTGCTGCACCCGGGCCATCAGGTTGATCTCGCCATTTTGCAGGGAACTGGTTTGATCGACGAGGTTGCGGGCACCTCCGCCGGCTTCCGGCAGAACGGGTAGATCCCCTTGGTCGGTGTTGCGCAAGGTTTCCCAGTGATCAAAACACATCTGGAAAAACCGGATCGGTTCCTCGGCGAAGCTCTCGTTCAGCTCGCCGGCCAGCCGGTCCCGAAATCCTACCAGCCGATCCAGTTTCGCCAGGTTGATTTCCTGATTCGTTACATCGGGCAGGAAGGTATCGACCAGCTGGAAAGCATCGATTTCACCGGCTTCCTGTTTCTCCTGCAACAGGGAGCGGGTCTTTTCGAGATGAGTGGGAAATCCGGCCCTGTCCTCCGATGGATGCCAAAGAATGTAGGTGCTCCATTTTCCCCCGCCTTCAAAGGCAGACTGAAGCCCTCGCATGGCATCAACGGCGCCGCTTTTCTTGAGCTGAAACGGGCGAAATACCGGATCAAAAGAAGGCAGTCCACGAACCAGAAAGATTCCACTGGCAGCGATAAAAATCGCCAGCGCCAGAACAACGGCTCGTTTTTCACGCAGCGGTGGCGGAAACGGAATACTGTCATTGATGCGTTTACGGGCGGAGGCCTTCGCCGCAACCGGCGCAAACAGCAGGATCATGATCAAAGATCCAAACGTGACGCCAATCGCAACCATGGTGCCGAATTGCACGATCCCGGGAAAGTTGCTCAGTCGCAGGGAAAGAAAGACCACAGCAGTGGTGAAAGCCGCCCAAAGAATCGGAGGACCGAGACGCTTCCGAATTTCGGCTGGAGATTCACTGCGATCGAGTTCCGGGTTTCCTTCCAGCAGCACAGCGCCGTAGTCGATAGTCAGGCCAATGACAATGGCCACGAAACCCACCCCCATGATGGTTAGGGATCCAGACAGAAATGCCCCGGTGGAAATCGTCAGCAACAAGACAAGAGCCAAAAGAGCGACCAGTAAAAGCATGGGGCGTAGTCGCCGAAAAAACAGCCAGAACAGGGCTCCAACCAGAACACCAGTGAAGATCGATGACAGCGTCATATCGCGCTCCATGCTCTGGGAAATTTCCGCGACAAAGGCCGGTTCTCCTGTGTAGCCAAGGCGGTAGTCTTTGAAAAACGTATTCTGCTCCAGCCAGTTTTGCGAGAGGCGCTTCATGGTGTCCAACCACTCGATGGTCTGTTTGTAGGACATCAATTCGGCATGCGCGGGCTGCACCTTGATCAGCCGGAAGTTGCCTTCCGGCGCAGCGAAGTCCCCACCGAATCCGTCCCCGGTTTCGCCCGCTGCTTCGGTCAGGCGCTGCCCCAGCCCAAGCGGGTCATATCCGGTGAGAAAGGTTTCTTCGCCCAGCATGCCAGAGGCGAGATCTTCCAGAGCAGTGGCGATTTTCTCCTCCGAATTTCCCGGTTCAAGAGTTTCAATAAAAGCGTCGAATTTCGCAGGATTGGAATTAATCCAACTGTGCGCGACCAGCTCTGCAATTGCCTCCGGGTCTTCGAGTGAATTTCGCCAGGTGACCGAAGCGGTCAGGTCCTGCCTGGATTGCAAAAACTCTGCCAATCCACGGGGAACCTCTTCCTCCAATTCGCCGTGGCGTTTTTTCACCGTGATGATCAAACCCTGCTGAACGCCGAAGTTTTTATGCAAACGTGCCAGACCTTGTGCGTCTTTCAGATGGGGAGGTAGTTGCGAAAGAACCTCCACGTTGAAAGAAATCTTCCGTAAACCGAAAAAAATCACCACGAATGCAAGAATAGCGATCGTTATCTTTAGAAGAAACAGGATTGACGGACTGCGCCAAGACTTCATGGTGATACTTGTCAGATTCCGTTGTGCTTTAAACCACTTTGATGCAGAAAGAACTATCCAATCCCGGGCTGTTGAACCGGTCAGACGTGAAATCCGGAAAGGCCGAACTTCGCCTTTCTTTCGGTGTCGTCAACGGGAAGGAATCCGGTGTTTCAGAGCAGTCTGATTTGGTTGAGCTTCGCGTAGCGACTCCGTTGCTCGGCGGTCCGGCTGCAGAAGTGCTTTTTCAAGCGGATGGATATCTTCGGCAAACTGGTGACTGGTCGATCATCGACTCCGGCAATGGAGAGATCGCCGGTGTCGCCTCGCTGCCGTTTTCCGGTGAGGATCGTGAGGAAGTGACTCGCGAGCTCTACCTGCAGCTGACCAGCCTGGTCGAAGATCGACACATTTACCGAATCTGGAATTTCGTGCCCGACATCAATGGCTTAGTTGATGAGCTGGAAAATTACCGCGCCTTCAATGTGGGGCGCTGGAAAGCATTTGAAGAAAGCGGCTACCTGGAGTCAGGCGGGCGCTGTCATCCGGCTGCTTCTGCGGTCGGGGTAAATGACGGGAACTTATCGATCGCTTTTCTGGCCGGGGCGAAAAAGGTGCAGTATTTTGAAAATCCGGCGCAAATCCCCGCCTGGCAGTATCCGAATGACTACGGACCGAAATCGCCGTGCTTCGTGCGAGGTGCGGTGGCCGGTAAAAGCTCCGTGTTCCTCTCGGGAACGGCTTCGATTCTCGGGCACGCAAGCCGAAAGAAAACCGATCTCGATGGTCAGTTTGAAACCACGCTGGCCAATGTAGACCGGATGCTTGCGGAAATGGGAACTTCCCGGGAAAACACCAAAGCTAGGTTTCGCGTCTATATTCGCAATGAGGCGGACTTCCCTGCGGTCTGCGAAAAATGGCAGCAGGTAGTTTCAGAGGAAGTGTT
>JAHDCN010000393.1 GCA_020629815.1 Verrucomicrobiota bacterium | reverse complement strand
GCCTTTCACCTTGGCTTTGCCCTTTATCGATTTCTTCTTCGAATCGCTGGTGGTCACAGAACCGTCGGCTTGAATCTCCACCGACCTTTCCTGTCCGTTTGGTAAACTGACCTTCCATTTGCCGACCGGCAGGTCTTCAGCGGACTGAAGGAAATCCGCCTGAACGAGGCAAAATGAAAAACACGCGAGCAGTGCCAGTGAAGTCTTCATAACATCATCATACGTGGAGTTTCGGGAAAGTTGTCAGGGAATTGTAAAAAAACTCGACTTTGCGGGAGGTTTTTGGAGGGTTATTGAGAATCACTGCTATGAAACAGCTCTGCCTTATCTTCTCTACTCTCATCGCTTTCTCTCTCACTCAAGCAGACCAGTCCGTGATCTGGATCGGCACAGGTGGAAAAGATGCAGAAGGAATCTACCGGACCACACTGAACACGGAGAACGGCAAGCTGACCGAGCCTACTCTGGCTGTGGAAATCGGCAGCCCCGGGTTTCTGTGCATCAGCCCGGATGGCAAGCGGGTCTATTCCACCTGCAACAACGACAAGGGTAGCGTCGCCGCGTTTTCTATCAATGAGGACGGCAAGACTCTGACCCTGATCAATACTCAGCCGATTGGTGACGGAGGTTCGGCGCACGTTTCTCTCGACGCCACTGGAAAGACCCTGTTCTCTGCTCAGTATGGCGGAGGCTCTACCGCATCCTTCCCGATCAAGGAAGACGGATCAATCGGCCCACGCGCTTCGCTGATCGAACACGAAGGATCCGGCCCCAACGAATCCCGGCAGAAAAGCCCCCACCCTCACTGGACGGGTGTCGATCCGGCCAACCAGTTCGTCTTTGTTCCCGATCTGGGCAACGACAAGATTGAGATTCACAAAATCAATCACGAGGACAGCACGATCACTCCTCACGGATTTGGAAAGACCGTCCCCGGCGGTGGTCCGCGCCATATGAAATTTTCTGCCGATGCGAAGTACGCTTACCTGCTCAATGAATTGCTGATGTCGGTTTCGGTGTTCCGCTACGATGCAGACAAGGGAACGCTGGACCGCATCCAAACCATTTCCACCCTGCCGGAAGAGCTGCAGGAAATTCCCAACAAGGCCTCCGAGATCCGTCTTCATCCGAGCGGCAAATTCATTTACGCCGCCAACCGCGGTCACGATTCAATCGCGGCTTTTCAGGTGAATCAGAAAACAGGCGAACTGACCTTCGTCGAACGGGAGGCGATTCGCGGCAGCTGGCCACGGAATTTCAATGTCGATCCCAGCGGCAAATGGCTGATCGCAGCCGGTCGTTTTTCGAATACGCTTTCGGTCTTTCAAATTGATCAGGAAACCGGCGGACTCAGCTTCACCGGAAATATCGTCAACTCCCCGGCTCCGATCTGTTTGGAGTTTGGGAAATAGGAGTAGCGGAATTCGGGAGAATTCCGACTTTTGCCTAGCGATCAGAATTTTTCCAAATTCTGCTACTGTGGATTCATTGAGTTCAATTCCGACATTTCGGTACGACTACGAGACTCGCCTGGAGCGAATCGACACAGGGCTGCGGCATCATGTTTTGCCAGTGCCACTGGATATTTCGGAGCCGATTCATGAATCAAAAGTGAAGCGCTTGATCGTGACGGTGAATGGCACGGCAATTCGACGCACTCTCTCCGGAGCGCGCAAGGACGGCAACTACATCATCGTAGGCCAGGACTACCTGAAGGACATCGGCATTCGCCTCGGAGACGAGGTATCTGTGACCATCGAGGCGGATCCCGATCCCGACCGAATCGATCTATGCGAGGAGTTCGTCGAGCTGCTCAAGCAGGACGCCGAAGCAGAGAAAAAGTGGCGCGAGCTAACTCTCGGCCAGCAGCGATCGATGGCGATCCACTTGAATCAACCGAAGAAATCCGAAACCCGGATCAGGCGCGCGGTGGACGTGGCGGAGAAGCTGAAAGACGGGACTTTGATCACGAAGAACTAGCGCCGGACAATTTTCTAACGTGAGGTGCCGCATCGGGCTTCACCAATTTGAACATTTTCCTACCGAATCCAAACAGGAGCACCAGGATAAGTGGAACAAAGCTCAATTGGAGCAACCCGGTCTTTGCCTCCTTAAAACCGCCGGTGTCCAAAACAGGAATGAAATACTCACCTTCGACCGGATAAACGGTAAACCGCGTGGCAGGTGCCATTTGATCCCACTCATCGAATGTCGGATTACGGTGAATCAAGTCTCCATTATCCGTTCGCATCAGCTCGATCCAATAGTCAACGTCTTCCCCGTTGCCGCTAGAGGAACGGCTGCGTTGTTCATACTTTCTTTTCAAGATCGCCTCTTTAGCTGGAATCTTTCCGCTATCCACCAAGTCCTTCTTCCGCTGCCAGTTCTTCTCAAAATGTCCCAGCAAAAAATGCAGAGCGATTCCGGCGATGCCGAAAAGGACAGTTCCGCGTATCAGAATTCCCATATTATGGAAATTATAACATCATTCAGGAGCAATTCCCAATAAAACCAGAACACCTGAGCTCGTTCACTTCTTCTCCAGCAGCCCTTTCAGCTCAGCAATCTGCTCTTGCAAGGCATCGATTTTTTTCTCGACCTCGTCATTGTTGTCGCTGGTCATTTCATCGACGAATACGGCGTTGGCCAGGGACATTCCGAAGATGCCGCCGAGAGTCACCACAACAATAAAGTAGAACCGGGTCAGGCCGGCCATCACGTTTGCCGGCAGGGCGGAAGGCTCACTGCCGTCACCGGCGAAGGCTTCCGCAACGGTGGCCGGAATTTCGTTCCAGCCTTCGACAGTGAACATTTGGAAAATGTAGTACATCGAAATCAGCGGATCACCGAAATACTCAGGCACCCGGTCGCGATAAAAATGGCAGGTGAACAGGGCAAGAAGGAAATTGAGAAGTAACAAAGCGAGGATGACAAATACCGAGGCCTTCAGCGCCCTTCCCAGGCCTTCCACAATCAGATTCATTCTCGGAACAAAGGTCATCAGACGAAACAGACGAATCATGCGGCCGAGACGAAGAATCTTCAGGAA
>JAHDCN010000392.1 GCA_020629815.1 Verrucomicrobiota bacterium | reverse complement strand
ACATCCAGCAAGTTGGAGTAGTCGTCGGTCCAATCGATTGGTCTGGCTTCCTTCTTGTACCAGCGAGTGATCCAATCCTGAGCTTCCAGCCTACCGATGAATTTCTTGTTTTTCGAAATCAAAACCCAATCCGATGAATAGGTGTGATCATCTGGATCAGCGATGTGTTCAACCAGCATAGCTTCCCGACCAAACTTTTTTGAAAGTCGTCGAACGGGATCACTCAGGTCCAAATGAATGTTGGTAATATGCACGATCAACACGCCATCCTCTTTGAGATGTTTAAAATACAGATCGAAGGCTTCTTCGGTCAGTAAATGGATGGGGATGGAGTCACCACTGAATGCGTCGATGAACATGGCATCGAACTGATGAGATCCCTCATTTTCCAACTCACGCTCCAGTGTGATACGCGCATCTCCCTGCACTACGGTTTCCTTGCCTTGGCAATCCTCCAAATAGGTAAACTGCTCTCTTGCGATGTCTTCTACCTGAGAGTTGATCTCATAAAACCGAACCTCATCCCCCTCATTCGCAAATGTTGCTAGAGTCCCTACACCGAGCCCCACTACGGCATACTTCATGGGTTTCTGGTTCTCTTTATCAAAGCGAGGATCACAGTTATCAAAGTATGCAGCGATGCCGCTTTCAGGGCCATAGTATGTGGTCGCCAGTGTGCGATACGAGTCATCGAAATATTGTCGCCCATGACTGATTCGGCCGTGATAAAGAGCCCGGTAGTAGTCCCTGGTTCCAAAGTTGCCTTCGTAGACGTGAATCACACCGTAAAAGCTTCTTTTACTCACCAACGCATCGGTTCGCTTCTCCTCGTAGTGAGTTCTTAGGAAATACCCAAGAAAGCCCATGGGGATACACCAAATCAAGATCCCGGCCCAGTATGGCACAACCGGACGAAGCTTTTGCAAATCGTGAAACAGGCAAAAGGTCAGCAAAAGCGCCAACACAATCAAACCTACATGAAGCTCCCAGTAACCGGAGAAAATCTTCGGCGCAATCAAACTGACAAAAACCCCGCCCAGCGCTCCCCCGAGGGACACAGCCAGATAAAACGAAGTCAGGTAGCGCGGATGAGGTTTATTCCGCACGACTTCGGCGTGACAGACCATACATCCGGTAAATAAGGCGGCCATGAAAATGCCGACCTGCCAGATCAAGTGCATATCATATTCAGCAAACTCCTGATTCAACAGATAGACCAGACCTCCCACACTCACGATCAAAGCAAGCATCCAAAACCAACGGCTGTACCAGCGCTCATGGTCAAAGGCGATGATGAATGTAACCAAGTACAGACCTAAAGGGAGAACCCAAAGAAAAGGAACTACCGCTACGTCCTGGCACATCTGGTTTGTGATGGCCAGCAGCAGAATAGAGCCGCAAGCAGGAAACAGTACCCAAAGCAATCGGCGAAACAGTCCCGGTTTCGGTGCCTCCGACGGCTCCGCGCCTTTCGCTTGATCCTTGTTCTTTGACTTCCAAAGAGTCCATCCACAAATTCCCGCCAAAACTCCGTATAAAACATAAACCACCGACCACCACCCGGTTTGCTTACCGAGGGAAAGAAGCGGCTCAAAAACAAAAGGATAGCTGATCAGGCCGAGAAGAGAGCCCAGGTTGGAAACAGCGTATAAGCGATACGGGCTCTTTCCGGGGTGAATTTCACCGAACCAATGCTGCAAAAGCGGCCCGGATGCAGCAATTACCAGGTAGGGCATACCGACAGTCAGTCCCAAAAGGGCGAGGATACCCGGGATAGGATTAGCTTCGGTGCCATCGGGCTTCATGCCCTCATCCGGTGTGATCGGCAGGAAGAATAAGGACAAAACAATCAGTCCCAGGTGTATTGCCGCCTGCAAATGATGTTTTTCCCTAAAAAACGTAACAAGGAAATGAGCATACGCATACCCACCTAAGAGCCCCACCTGAAAGAACAACATGCACGCAGTCCAAACAGCCGGACTCCCTCCGTACCACGGAAGAATATACCGGGCAATAATTGGCTGAACCTGGAAAAGCAAAAATGCGCTGACGAAGATGGCGGCGATAAAAAGCGGCATAGCAATGAAACAAGGCCGTGAGCATCGAGTTTCACGGAAAAAGTTCCAGTGCAAAGATAGCTGGTTTTGATCAGGTTGTTTTCCAAATCCAAAGTGATACCGTTACCAAGAGCATGACAGTCTTCCTCCGCATCATTCCGCTTTGCGGTCTTCTCGCCGGATCCTGTGCAATCCATCCTTCTTTGGTTGACGAAGAAGACTCTGATATTGTCGGAGAAGAAATCACGGAGACGGCAACCTCTGCTAGCGAGACTAGTGATGCTGGTGGGCTCGGAGTCGGATTGCGTCAGGCAAACTCGATGGGTGGCGGAGCGGCGGCTATTCCGGAAGATAAAGCATTCCGCGTTTATATTTTAATGGGGCAATCGAATATGACCGGTTACGGTCGCTCCAGTGAATTGCCATCCCACTTGAACCGCCCCCGGGACCAGATTCGCATTTGGGCCAATAACCGCTGGGAATACCTGGTGCCGCGTCGCAATTTTGGACCGGAGACGGCCTTTGCGCACAAACTTGCCGACGCCCGCCCGGAAGAAATTGTGGGTATCATTAAGGTCGCAGTTCCCGCTACTGCACTGGCAGCCTTCGAGCCGGATTACAACCGCGCCCGGGCAGCGGCAACCGGAGACGCGCTGAAAGGCTCCCTCTACCGTGACATGATTCAGTCAGTAAAAAGCGCTCGCAAAGTCTCTGAGTTCACTATTGCCGGTTTGATTTGGAAACAAGGAGGCAAGGACAGCCGAAGTCGCCGTCTGGCGGAAAATTATCAGGAGCGCTTCGTAGCTCTGGTGAAAAGTATGCGCTCCGATCTCGGCTCTCCGGAAATGCCGGTGTTCGTGCTCACCTATTTTGACGAAGCCGGCATCGAGGAAAATCGCAAACGGATCAGCCGTGTGCGTAGAAATGCGATTCCTGTTTTCGATTCGCAGGCTCGTGTTTCGGAATACCTGGAAAATGCCTACCCGGTCTTTCATGGCGAACT
>JAHDCN010000391.1 GCA_020629815.1 Verrucomicrobiota bacterium | reverse complement strand
GTGCCACCCGGCGACCAGGGAAGATGCGGCGTCCTCGGATATTTCACAGGATCCGTCATAGCTCACGGTTGGTGAACTTGTCGTGACCCCGGAAAATGCGACAACTTTGCCTGAATATTTTTCTGACAGGTAAAGTAGCTAGTCTGCGCGATTGCAGTTTTATGGAACCGTGATTGTGATCGCTGCTCCGCCTTCGATCACATTGTTGCTAATTGTGCCGGTCGCCTGGATGTTACCGGGTGTGCCACCTGATTCAGCCATACGAACGCCTGTCCCTTGAGCATTGAAATTAAATCCAGTCGCTCCGGCAGATCCTGGATCGATAACATTATCCTGAATGGAAAGGATTGAAATGCCATTCGGGCCATTGTTGTGGGATTGCAGGCTAATCCACCAATCCGGTGGATTCGGACCTGAAGTCGGATCGAAATCAAAGAGGTTATCTTCAATGATCACGGTTGGGGTAAAACCAGCTCCATTGAAAACGGTGACTGCTCGATCCCAGTTGGTGATAACATTGTTTGTGGCAATCAGGCTGGCGTTGATGGCGAAAATCGCCTGTTCGTCGTTATCAACGAGTCCAGTTGAGGGAACTACCCCATCGATGGCAAAGCCATTTACTGTCCCCGTGCCATTCACGATACGAAAGGCGGATGCCTGGCCATTGCTGGCGGGGGAAAGTGATGACTGAAATACAGTCGGCCGTGTGGTATCACCGCCGAACACATGTCCTTCGCAACCCGGAATCTCGCTGAAACTGGACGTATAGGACTGGTGAAAGCTGGTGTTATCTACGACGCCTTCATAAGCAGTCCCTGTTCCTCCCTGCACGTAAATTGTCTGGTTGGAGGTAGCAGAATCACTGGCAGCCTGGATGGTTGTAAAGGGATTACTGGCAGTTCCCAATGCTCCCGTAGCTGCTGCCGCCGTTGTCCCGGTGAAGGTAAAAGTGGTGCCGTTGACTGGATCAGTGAAGGAGCCGCCAAGAGATGCATCGTCTTCGGCTACAGCACCAGCTTCGGTGGTCGGTGTAGTGTTGTAGGTGGTGGCTCCGTTAGAAACAAATTTCACGGGATCCGGTGTGCCGTCTTCGTTCACATCAGGCGAAATATCTTTGTCTCGGAACACGGTTAACAATGTTTCTTCAGGATTACTGCTAACGGTCTCGGTCGTTGTCTCGGAGGAAATGGCACCTCTCTCTTCGCGCTCAGCTACAGCGACAACTTCGGTGACAACGTCCGTACTGATGACCTCTTCCTCAACATCTACTCCAATTACAGACGTCGTGGATTGCATCAACTTCATTGGGCTCACATCGGTTATTACCCGATTTTGACGGGCAGCATGATCGTGATAAAATCGGTGACTAAGCGGCGCAACGGTGCTTCTGGTCGAAAAACCGGATCGGAGTGCTGGAACAATTCCGCCCTCCCGTCGAATGCGTCGTCCAAGGTCAAGTGGCAATGACACTGATGCGGATGCTACCAGATTGCCCTCTCCACCAAAATACTCAGCGTCGTCATAATAGGTTAGTCCCAAATGAAAATTGTCGCTGGGCGAAAAAGTCAGGCCGCCCATCATCCCGGTCATGTCATCGCCGTAGCGCATGTTGTAATGATAGCCACCTACCATTGCGGTGAGCACTTCTTTGCCATCGAAAAGCAAATCGTTTAGCAAAGGAAATTCCGCTCTCAGGTCCATTCCTTCAGCACTGTCCTCAAACTGCTGCCAAAGTTGATTGTTAGCGGTTGTTGTATTGGTAGTGACATTCGAATTGGTCGTGGTGGTTGTGTCACTGGTAGTATCCCTGAAAATGTTTACCCGCTGGCTTTGTGTCGTGCGATCCCGGACGATATCGTATCCACCTCGGATAATATCGGTGAAAACACGGTGAAGGATCTGATCGTTTCGCGCAAACGTACCGGCAGGGTCAACTCGCTCTACCGCTCGCGTTGTGGGATTGGGAACATTGCGAACGTTGTTGGTGGAAGTGCTCAAAACCTCATCTCGGCTGCCAATGTTTTCGGATACCGTATTGGAAGTCACTTCTACATTAGTTGCTCTTTCAGTTCGACTGGTCGTGGCGACACTGGAAACATTTTGGCTCCGGGCCACGTAAGGATCATCACTTCGCAGATTGTCTCCGAAGTAGTAATTAAAGTGAAAATCCACCCCCGATTCGTGCAGAAAATCAAAGCCGACTGCCATACGGGCAAAATCGTTGCCGAAGTAAGATTCGGTTGAGTCCAAATGAACGCGTAGAGCGATCACGGAGTTCAGGTCGTAGCTCAAGTGGCGCATGCTCAGGCCCAGGCTTCCATTCTGAAACTGAGAACCGTCGATGATTCTCGATTCACCGTACAGATGAAGAAAAAGTCCGTTTCGCTGATCTTCGGTAAGCAGCAAAGGTAAAGCCGTATCCACATAGGCTTCTGATACATCTTTGCTAAACCGGCCTCCAACATTCAGCGTTGCCAGATAAGCATGGCGATCCTCAACCTCTTGCTGACCATGAATGGAAAGGGTCCAAAGGAAAGAGAGAGAAAGAAGGGGGATGAGAGACAGGCGCATTTTGGCGAATCGATATTGAGAGTCGCGCACTATTTCTCAAATTTTTGTGGGGTTGTAAACGGATAATTCTCAATAATTTTGAAAAATTGGAACATTGTTAGCAAAATTGCAATTTATTGAGGGCTAACAACTTACTACTGCCGATTTTTCGAATCGATCCAGATGGTTACTGGCCCGTCATTGATCAGGCCAACCTCCATCATGGCTCCAAATTCGCCTGTCGCTACAGGCTTGCTCAAACCACTCTCCAGAGCAGCGACAAACTTCTCATATAGGGGGATTGCCTGTTCCGGTCGAGCTGCTTTGTCGAAGCTGGGGCGGGTGCCTTTTTTTACCCGGGCATGAAGCGTAAACTGGCTGACCACCAGAATCTCGCCATCGACTTCAGTAATGGGCAAATTCATCTTTCCCTCGGTGTCTTCGAAAATGCGAAGTCCAAGGATCTTGTTCACCAACCAATCGAGATCACTGCCGTCGTCGTCTTTCTCGACACCAAAGAGAATCAAGATTCCCTG
>JAHDCN010000390.1 GCA_020629815.1 Verrucomicrobiota bacterium | reverse complement strand
TTTGGGATCGAGTTCGGACGATTCCGGCGATGCGGCGTGCGCTGGCCGGAACCAATGCCGCAGTGGTCGGCTTGCTAGGGGCAGCGCTGTATGATCCTGTTTGGCAGGGCGCGATTCGGGGCGCGGGCGATGTGGTTTTCCTGCTGGGAGTGGCGGCTTTGTTGCTTGTCTGGAAACTCCCTGCCTGGTTGGTGGTCGTTGTCGCAGCGCTGGGCGGTTGGGCGTTTTTATGATTCGCCTTCAACTCGGTAGAGCGCCGAAAAGGAGAAGGACTCCTATGACCAAGGCTACGACAGAAAAACTGATTATAATCTGAATGCCTTTGTCCGCGTAGAAATCTCCAGTCCCTCCCACTGTCCGAAATAGCCAGATTCCAATCGAAAGACCGAGGGCTCCACCCAGTGACAGGAGGAGCGGAAATGTTGTGATCGTGAAGGCGGCAAGAATTTCCAGACAGCTCATGTGCCTCTGCAGGATTGCTAAAATGCGCCGGTGATCAATTGAATGAAGCGGGAGCCACTGCTGGTAAGTTCAGCTGTGCTGCCGGTTCCGGAAATCCGGGATACGGTATGGTAGGAATGATTGGTTCCGGAAGGTTTCACCCACACGACTGCGGGGAACTGTACGCTCGAGGAGCTCGCTTCCACTGCCAGCGGAATCCCGGTGCGGGCAAAGGTGATATCCCAACTCTTCGCACCGAATTTTGCTCCGCCTTTTGCCAGCCAGGGATAGCGACGAACGATCTCGAGTTTGCTGCTCTTTTTCGGCACGCGAACTTTGTAGTAGGGTTCGGTATTGGAGTTGCCGGACTTAGCCAGAAAGCCTGGAACTGAAATCGAGGAGTTTGCCTGGTGAGTGACGTAAAGGTTGGCAATGTCGATTCCCAGCAGATTGATACCGCTGTAGATCCCGTGATTGTTCGTCGTTTTGTAGTGAATGTCGTACCAGTTCTGAAACCGGTCACTCATCAAGAGGCAGAGTTCCAGATGAAGATGAGCCCGCTCCCGGTTGAGGCCACTTCCCGTGTATCCCATTTTTGCAATCGGCTGACCAGCACGGACGCGTTGTCCCGGGACTGCTGAAATCGATGCGAGGTGCGCATAGAGAGAAAAGAACGGGCCGTTTCCCCAGTCGTGATGGACGACCATGTATTGTCCGTAGTTGCTTCCGCGGGAATCTTTCTGGGTATAGACCACTTGTCCATCGGCAATGGCACGAATGTCGTCTAGTGGATTGCCGGCGCTGTCCCGGCGCATGGGTTTGATATCGACCCCTTCATGCAAGCGTGTATAAACGATCCCGAGGCTGGTGCGTTTCTGATTCCGGGAAAAGCCGTAGGTTCCTCCTTGCCACGGCTTGGACTTCACGCCCTCAAAGTTCCTATCGGTATACATGTAGAAACTCGAAGGATTCGACGAGAAGATGGCCTTGTTATCTGTGGGGAGAAGAAGGCCTAGCCGGTCAGCTTTTGCAGAAGTGACGGCTGAGAAAAGAAGGAAGGAGGATAGCAGGTAGGAAAGTGAAGCTTTGTTTAGGGCCATGATCCTTGAATGAGTGGTTGCTGGGAAATCAGGATCTGCGGCGTTTCGTGTGTTCTCTATTGGCCGCTGTTTTTCTTTTTGAATTGGAACAGCGGTTTCCGTTCTTTTGGTTTCGATAGGGAGGGTAATTTAAATTCCGGTTCGGCGGATGAGGCCTCTGAGGTTCCCCGCACGTCATCGACATGAGGAAAGCGTTTCCGGAATTCTGCCAGATGCTCTTGCGTCAGCCCTTCCCACACCACGAGAACTCCATCCTCTATCGGCTTGTCGATAATTACTGCCTGAAGCGGGGCATTGGATATTCTGCATCCAAGGAGCTTACCCTGATTCGTGAGACAAAGGCCCTTCAGCTCGATGGCGGAGTGGCTTTTCAATTGGAAGGCTGCTCCGAATGAAGTGCCGTATTGGGAGGTGAATGGATAGAACCACTTGATGTCACGATCAGTGAATGATGGAATCTTGGCGAATTTATATTCGCGAAAATCCGACCCGAGCTTCACCGTATGCATGAACTTCGGGTTATCGTGATCGTCTCCCTGAATGTGGAAACTGACCAAATTGTTGTGATACTTTTTCCCAAGACCGAGGCTGACAGCCCCGATTGCCAGAAGAATTAGCAAAGGGAAAAGGTGTTTCATTCGTAGTAGAAGTATTAGATACCTGAGATTTCACCCAATGGCAAGCGAAGCATGGCTCTGTTCTTCATCAATCAGGACGGTGCAGAGGCAGAAAAAATTGGAGTTTTTTCATTGTCCCAATTGATGACTTTAGGTAGGAACTGGTAAGAGAATTTCGCAAAAGAGTATTTGTTATGTCCGAAGTACAAGAGGAAGCACCAATCAACGATGTCGTCCAGCAGCACGAACTGCCGGATAAGCTGAATAAACTCTACCTGAAAGCGGAGAGTGCGATGGAGTTGCGCAACTGGGGCTACGCCGTGAGTTTGCTTCAAGCAGTCGTCTTAAAAGAGCCGGGATTCCTGGACGGCAGGAAACAGCTTCGGTTGGCTGCGATCAAGCAGAACGAAGATAAAAAGGGTGTGAAACTTGGAGCTGAGGCACTCAAGGTTCTGCGGATGCAGGGGCAGGTGAAGAAGGACCCTCTTGGAGTGATAGCGGCTTTGGAGAAGGATGTGTTAGCCAGTGATCCCTACAATGCCCAGGGAAATGAGCTGCTTTACGAAGCGGCTGTAGCAGCGGGGTTGCCGATGACCGGAGGTTTTGCATTGCAAACGGTGACCGAAGGGAATCCGGACAACACGAAGTTTTACCACAAACTGGGAGACTTCTATATGGAGCGCGAGGCTTTCAATGAGGCGGCGGAGATTTTCCAGAAGTTGATGGAAAAGGATCGCACTGATCTGCAAGCTACGAAGAAGTTCAAGGACGCTACCGCGAAGGGATCGATCTCCAGTCAGAAGTGGGACAGTGATGGAGACTGGCGCGATCTGTTGAAAGACAAGGATGCCGCTAAGGAACTGGAGAGTGCTGGCCGTGCTGCGATGACGCGTGAGCAGCTGGAACAGCGTGCGGTTGAGCTGGGGCAGGAATATGC
>JAHDCN010000389.1 GCA_020629815.1 Verrucomicrobiota bacterium | reverse complement strand
CAGCCTGAGAAAATTGGTAGGCTTTTAGAAGCGCCTGCCAGGTCTTTGGATGCCCGATCCCGTTTCCATTGCCCAGTGGCCAGCTTTTGAAATCACAGACGGGAACTTCGGCGTAGATGCAGGAGACGGCGTCTGCGTTCTTTGCAGCCCAACGATACGCGAACAATCCGCCGCGACTCACCGCTTCCAGAGCCACCTTTTTGGAGAGACCTTTTTCCGACGTCAGATAGGCATAGAACGCATCCCAATGTTTCAGCGCTTCCGGGCTACCTAACATGCCATCCGTGTTGATGTAGGCGATATGAAAACCCCTTTCCAGCAATAGCAAATCCACTTCGGTGTGATATTTGGGAAACCGGGCACGCCACACCCAGGGATTTCCCTGCGCTGCTTCCTTTGGCTTCACCAGCCATGCCGGTCGAGTGTCGATGGTAAAATCGATTCGCTGGTAGCCGTTCCATTGCGAATGGCGGACTTTTTCTTCGCTGAGCGATTCCGGTTCCCAATCAGGAATGCCTTTCTCTTTGAATTGTTTCTCGTAGAGCAATTGAAGATGATGCTCCCCAGCGGCAACTCTCGGAAGACCTTCGTTCACCAGGAAAGGCTCTGTCGCATCCCACCAGTCGTCGTATTGCTGCTTTAGTTTCTCGGCAATCTCAGGATGGGTTTCGATCAGGTTGCTGGTTTCCCCCGGGTCATTAGAGATGTCGCTAAGCCACGGGCCCTCGCTGTCCATTTCAAACACGAGGCGCCAGCGATCGCTGCGAACCGATGCGCCATAGTATTTGGCTTCCGCCCGCGTTGGTTTACCTCGGCCTCCGCCACCCCATCGGCCTCGATTGGAAAAGATCGTTCGCTCTGCCCAATCGGCCTCAGGGTTCTCCAGAAGCGGCAGCAAAGACCGTCCCTTCGGCGTGAGCGTGCTGGCCGGAATATCTGCTCCTGCCAGATCGCAGAAGGTTCGATACAAATCGAGGTGTGCCGTCAGGGCGAAAACATCGACACCTTCTCCCAAAACGCCCTGCCAGTACCAAAACGACGGGACTCGGGTTCCGCCTTCCCAATTCGTGTCTTTGGTGCCTCTCATCCCGGCATTCCAGGCGGTGAGCCGACCTTTGGTTTTGTGACCAATCCCTTTCATCGCCATCCCGTTGTCGGTCATGAAAATGACCAAGGTGTTTTCCAGGGCTTTCCAGTCCTTGAGTTTCTGCATCAGAATACCGACGTTATCGTCGATGTTTTCAATCATCCCGTAGCGAGCGGCGGTCGATGGGTCATACCCCTCTTCCAGAAATCGCTTCTTGTATTTTTTGGGAGCAATCAGCGGACCGTGAGGAGCATTCAGTGAAAGGTAGGCGAAAAACGGCTGCTCACTATCGAACTGAGTTTTCATCCAGCTCAAGGCCGCTTGAAAGAACAAGTCGGTGCAGAAGCCTTTGGTTTTTACGATGGTATCGTTATGGAGAAGGACATTGTCGAAATACTTATCTTTTGAATTCGCCTCAAAATCGCCAAACCCATACTGGCCGATACCGCCGGCACCATGCATCAATACCTCGTGAAATCCTCGCTTGCCGGGTAGATATTCCTCCCCATCACCCAGATGCCATTTACCAAACAAACCGGTTTGATAACCTGCGTTTTGCAAGGCTTGCGGAAAGGTGACAACCGCCGGCGCCAGGCGATCACGCTGCATGAGCGTATGACTGACTCCTACCTCAAACGGATAGCGACCACTCATCAATGCCGCCCTAGTGGGCGAACAGGTGGGACTGACCTGAAAGTCGGTGAAACGGGTCGATTGTGTATAGAGGCGATCAATGTGAGGCGTCTGCAAAATCTGATTCCCCATGCAGGAGAGATCGCCCATACCCTGATCATCGGTCAGAATCAGGATGATATTCGGGCGGCTGCCTTGCAGAGGTTCGGCAGTTTTCCCCTCAGTCACCAAGACGCCGATCACAGCGATAAGGGTCAGCATCAGCCGTGGAGTCTTCGTAATGAATTCGAAAAAGTTGTCAGTCATTGTTACAGTGGACCGTGTGTAAAAGGTCCTCACCCTGAATAAGGTCTGCATTGCTGATTTTAGACAGAAATTTTCATCACTACACAGATTGAAATTCAGGAGAAATCTGTGTTTATCGGTGTTCATCCGTGGTGAAAATTGGAAGAAGTAATGGGGTTCGGTATCGGGACAAATGTCACAAAGTCAGCCAATGAACCGCTGAAACAAATTATGCGTGATCTGCTGCACGCGCTCGTCCGGCCCCTGTTGTTTCACTCCATGGCGATGCGGATTCACATGCCCCGGCGGGCTGGATAAACCATTGGCCCACCAGATTGTAGCGGCATTAAAAACGACATTGTCTTTGGGGCCGTCGTAGAGAGTAGCGCTGTATTGTCCCACCGTCTTTCCTTTGATGGTGGCATCGCCTTTCGCGACGATGTTCATCCCGGGCAAGTCCATAGCGGGGGCACCGTGCCACTCCCAACCGACCAGCCCTTTGATTGAATCCCCTTTCTTCATCCCCGTGCCTTCGTACAGCCAATGTTCCGGCATCGCACAGGTCCAATCGCCACACCCCATGCCACGCCCGGACTCTTGATCTTTGTCCAATCGTCCGCCCATCAATATCGCGCCGTCTGGTCCCATGTTTAGATCGAAGTCCGGTCGATTGAGAAGCTGCTTCTTCTTCGCTTCTGATAATTCATCCGCCCCGGGCATAAACCACCCCTCCCGTCGCGCGCCCCGGTAAGGCGTTCCTTTTCCAGATGGCAACAGCGGCACCACACAAAGCACCGAGTTGCCGCCAAAGAAGGCGAGATTCACCCCCTGCTCACGGGCATTGATCGCATTTTGATACATCTCCTTGGTCCAGTATTCATCGTGGCCAACGGAGATAAAGCCCTTCGCGCGCAGCAGCCCCTTAGGATCTGCATGCGTGTCGATGTTGGAAATGTAGGACACATCGTAACCGTGCTGTTCCATCCAGAACGACAGAGGAAACTCCCAGGGCAGAAACTCGCCGGAACCGCCTGATTTTTCCATCCCGTTTACCGGGTGGGTGAACAATCCGTAGGGACGATCGAAACTCACCGTTCCGCTCGGCACAC
>JAHDCN010000388.1 GCA_020629815.1 Verrucomicrobiota bacterium | reverse complement strand
ACCGCCCCGGTCCTCAGGAATGGTACAGCCATGTCGGCCCCAACTGGGCCTACGCACAAAACACGCCGTTTCGACTCTACAAATCGAGAACTCACGAGGGCGGTATCGCTACTCCCTTTGTCACCCGTTGGCCGAACAAAGTTCCCGCCGGAGTGACCACTGACAAGGTCGGACACATCATTGATTTCCTGCCAACCTTCCTCGAATTGGCAGAGGCGGAATACCCTCTCACCTATAAGGACAAACCGCTGATCCGCGAAGAGGGCGTTTCGATTTTACCCGTTCTGGAAAAAGGTGACGAAGCCGAGTTTACCCGTCCGGCTCCGTTGTTCTGGCACTGGTCAAAGAGGCGAGCTGTGCGCGAGGGTAATTGGAAACTGGTCTGGGAAAACAGCAAGACCGGTTGGGAACTCTACGATCTGAGCAAAGACCGCACTGAAACGAACAATCTGGCGGCAGAGCAGAAGACCAAGGTCAAGCTGATGAGCGACAAGTGGTTTGCCTGGGCGGAATTGACCGGGGTGAAGTATTGAGATTGAAAATTTCGCGAAACAGGGAAAATTTCCCTCCGCAAAACGTCCCCGTAGTTCAACGGATAGAACAAGGGTTTCCTAAACCTTAGATACAGGTTCGATTCCTGTCGGGGATGCCAAATTTTCCAACCGGCTCGCCATCAATATGTCATCTGTGCCCGATTCAATCTTCCGGTTGTTAGAACTCGTTGGCATGCCGATTTTCCTACTGTCGGCCATTGCCGGGATCGTAGCGGGAATTCTATTTGTTCGAGCACGGCCGGGTATTTTCACCTGGCTGTTGTTGCTGAGTTGGGTCGTGGGAGCAATTCAGATTATCTTTCAGTCAGTGGTCGTCCATCTGGGCCCCAGATTGGAATGGGAAATTGGACCATTGCTACGCTTCGGAACAATCCCCGGAATCATTGGCAGCCTGATGTTCCTGGTTGGATCAATCGGCACCGCCGTTACCTTCCTGAAAATGTCGAAGCACTTCGATCAGCACGGTCGGTTAAGAGACCGCGGCTGAATATTCGAAGTGCCGTCTGTCTGACTTGCCTAGACCCGCTTCAGCTTGATCGGATAGGTCTTGCCGGAGTTCCACTGCGGCACATAGATGCTCTCTTCCTCGTCGACCCAAATGCCATGAGGATGGGTAAACGGACTGTTTTCCGCCTTGGCGATTTTGCCCAGTTCCAACTTGTCGTTGTGAACTGGAGCTGATCCGCCCGGATTGGAAACCACTTCGTTGTTTTCGTCGATTACCGAAATCAAGCCTTCCAAATGCGGAGCGACCATGTAGTTGCCCCGGTTGGCCAACTGGCAAACGCGCATCCCTGGAATCGGAATCGTCTGCAGGTAAACCCCGGACATGGTAAAGCGCTTGAGCGCATTGTCCGACCGCGAGCAAATCATCAGGGTGTGATTCTTTGGATCTCTGGTGTCAACGATGCCACCATGAGGCGTATTCAAATTCTCCGGATTGGAACCCTTGCCACCGAATGCCGAGAGCAAATTGCCTTTCTGGTCATAGTGCATGATCCAACTACTCCCATAGCCGTCACCCACATAGAAGGATCCGTCCGGTGCAGGCATCACATTGGTCGGAGCATACTTGGCTTTTTTGTCTTTGTATTGCGGCAGGTCGGGCCGACCCAGTTCCATCACGACCTTGCCCTTCATGTCTGTTTTGAAAACCTTGCCTTGTCGGGAGTCAGTCAGAAACAGGAAGTCTTCGCCGTTTTCATTCACTACATCCAGCCCGTGTGCTCCGGGATATTGCGTGCCCCAGGCTTCGATCAGCTTCCCGCTTTTGTCATAAATAATGACATTGTTCTTCGCATTGGTTTGAAACAGAACCAGACGCCCTTTCGAGTCTTCGGACATCTCGTGACAATTCGCCACCGGAACTTTCTCCGGATCGAGCTGCCCCCAACCTTTCACGACTTCGTAGCGAAATTTTCCGTGACCAATGATCTGCGGGGCCTGCGCCCGTGATTTGCTGGTCAAGGCAAAGAATCCAGCCATCGCACCGGTGGAGGTGCCGAGAAATTTACGTCGGTTCGGAAGAGTGTGCTTCTTGGAAGTCATGGTGGGAGCGTAGAAGAATTCGGTCCCCGATGGAAAGAACGGGATTGCGGAGAAAACCTTGGTAAGATGTGGAAGAACGGGGCTGGGGTGCTTAATTCCCCTCATGAACAACCATCCAACACGTCGTCGCTTTCTTCGCGGAGTGGGCGGAGCGACGATGGCTCTCCCCCTGTTGGAAGCAACGGCTGCATCATCGACTGCTCCCAAGCGAATGGTGACCACGGGGATCTACTATGGCTTGATTCCGCAATACTTTCATCCCGAACAGCAGGGGCGTGACTACCAAATGCCGGAGGTACTGAAGGAGCTGGCGCCTCATCGCAAAGACTTCACCATTTTTTCCGGCCTGGATCACAATCTCAGTGGCGGGCACAACGCGACGAAATATTTTCTCAGTGGTATTCCGACCAACCACGCCAAGGGCTACAAAGAGGCGAATATCTCAGTCGATCAAAAGGCGGCGCTGCACGTCGCGGGACAGACTCGCTATCCTTCGCTCGTGCTGGGTTGTGAGTCGCACCCAAGCCATGCGCTTTCCTGGACCCGAAACGGCTCACCGATTCCCCAGATTCAGTCGGCCCGACAACTGTTTGCTTTGCTTTTTCAAAAACCAAAGCCGACGATGGTGAAAAATCAGCGCCGTGTACTGGAAGATCGCCGATCCATCCTCGATTTGGTGCGCAGTCAGGCAAAGAGTTTTGAGAAAGGACTTGGCAAGGAAGACAGCGAAAAGCTGGACCAGTATTTCACCTCGGTGCGCGAGTTGGAGACACGGGTTGAGCAATCGACGGCATGGCTGGATAAAGAGAAACCGTCCACCGACTACCAACTCCCCGAGGGGATCGATAACCTGACCCTGCGCGAAAAGACGCCGTTTTTCTTCGACCTGATGGCTCTGGCTTTGCAGACGGATTCGACCCGGGTGATCTCCATGAGTTTTTCCGATCTCGGCAAGGACAACGGCGGCCTTCCAGGAGTGGCATCGGGTTACCATACTCTTTCTCATCATGGGA
>JAHDCN010000387.1 GCA_020629815.1 Verrucomicrobiota bacterium | reverse complement strand
ATTCCTGACCGGAATGATCAGGAAATAGAAGTCAAATTTCTCTGTCACAAAGCCGCGGCAGAACGCAATACTAAGGTAGACAGCAGGTGTTGATCTTTTTCGAAAGATATATATACACATTTGAAACAACAGCTTGACTTTGCTTTATTGTGTGATAGAGTGCCTGCGGAAAAACTTTCAAGAATGCAGTTAACCATATCCAGAAACCAATCGATCACAGAGGGCGGTGCTCCGGCATCCCTTTGGTTGATGAGCCAGGTAGAGATGCCCGGTGGGATCAATCATAGCTCTCCGTGTGTCGCCTCAGGGCGCAGCTCATTTGGTTGTTTTGGATACGAAATTAACAGCAAAATCGAGAAAGCGGATACCCTGGAAAGGAGGGCGAGGTTCGTGTAATAGGCTGAAAATCAGCAATTTGTTACCCGAACCTCGCTTTCCGAAAGGAAGCGGGGTTTTTTTGTAGGAAAATTTAACCAAACGAAAACTAATAACCAAAAACTAAGAACAATTTAAACAAAAAACCCGTTGTCAGCTGCAACTGACAACGGGCGGACAGAGAAGCAAAGACCGGAAGATCCGGCGTTCTCCACTGACAGTGAAAAGATACGCTCGATTTGAAACCGGTCAAGAAAGAGGAAGTAGATACTTCGTCTGCCGGTGAACTATATCTATAGATAAACCGAAAGTTGTTTCTCTACCTATGAATACAAATTCAAAAACAGAGAAAAGGCCTTTTGGGAGGTGTGCCTGCGAAACACCGAAACGTCCGTCGAGAAAACCTGCGGCTGTCTGAATCAAAAGGCATCGGTGTTCGTTCTTTTATGGGCGTATTTGAAGGCGGGATGTTCCCTTATTTCATATACGCCCTGAAGCTGTGAAGAATTCTACTCAATCAGGTTGGATTTCGGATCAATTTCCCGACTTGGCGCTAACCGGCCCAAACTGACGTTAAAGAAAAAACAAGAGGGTTCGTCTCCTGAGGCAACAGGGTTAGGTCTGCGAGTAAACAGGGTTCGCTTAGCGACTCAACAGGGTTAGGTCCGGTTATTATTGTCCGGCCGAATACGAGTGAAGACTTCACAGCATGGAAATTGGAAGCACGTCGTAGCACCAGCTTGTGCGCATCGGTCTCCAAAACCGATCGTGCCCGGGGCAGCACCGGGGCGGCGTGCCAATTCTCTTATTTAGGATTTATGATTTCAGATTTCGCATTGAGAAAATGATAACTCTGAAATCGTAAGTCTTAAATTTCATTGGGGGCGCATGTTCCATAGGGGCGATGCTGCCTTGCAAGCAGCGTGTGGCGGGTGCAAGTCCCGTCTCCTCCACCAATTTCAAAACAATTTGGCGGCCTGGCGTCGTTAGATGATCCTGTTGAAAGGCAGGGAAAGGGAAGTCCGCCCGGGCTTCCCGCCTCATTCTTGGGAATGGGGACAGCCAGGCAAACCTAGTCCTGTAAGTTTCGTGATTTTACAATTCACGGAGCTATGCTGGAAGATGGGAGATGCTTCCGTTACTGATGGCAAATGCTGAAGTGGCGGGCGGAGGTAGCAGTCCGCAGAATCTCTACGCAAACATCGACAGCTAAGGACGAAGGGCAGTTGCGAGGTGCGAGGCAGTTAAATGCCGCCGAGAGCTTCGCAGCAGTTGATCGGTGACGGAAAGGAAACTTTCCCGAGTCGCGTAAACCGTTCGAGACCTGTGGCAACAGGCCGGACAAGAGGCGTGTGGGATTCTGTAAGCCAAAATCTTACGGAACCACCGGACGTGCACGTCTCTCAGGGCAATTTTCTTTGTGGTGCAATGGTAGCACTCGATTTTCCCAATCGCAGTTCAGGTTCAATCCCTGACGAAGATCCAAAACGCAAAGACGCGTCCAGGACTGTCACGAAAATGGCTTAATCCCTGACTGGCTTCGGCCGGAATCAGGGTCCAACGGAGCTCGCAAGGTTCCTGCGGATCGATCGGAAGCAGCACGTTTGAGGTTAGCGCCTCTTCGCGGCCCGGCAGGGTCGGCGGTATGCAGATCGTCGAGTAATGACAGTTGAATAGGTCTACTGCCAGACCTGTAAACTAAAACGCAGCCATGCAGAAATACCGCATGTGGGGCACTCAGTCCCCTGTGTGGTGGAACGAGTCGGGAAGGCGACGGTGTTGCAACCGTTGCGATAATCCGGCGCAAGTTTCTGCGAAAGCAGGTGTCCTTCTCAACCTGCTTTTCCCAAAAGGGTATGGGGAATGGGGTGTAGGGCGTGGTGTTTTATCATGCCATACCCAATTCCCTATCCCCCATACTCTTTTCCAACGCGATGAAGTCGAAGAAGTCGAGACGCGTGTTTTGGGCACACGAGAAAGCTGGGGCGGGGCCAGTCATCGCGACCATTTCCCTGACTGAGAGGTCGAGTCAATGTAGCGGAACTTGGAAAAGTTCCGAAGTGCGGTTGGTCGGAACTTTTCCAAGTTCCGCTACTGCGTCGGCATATGACTCCGAATCGAGGTCAGATATCCATTATGAAATCCACCTCACCTAACCCAATGCAGCGCCGGTCTTGGGGACCGGCTTGCTGCAGGTGTGGCGGTGGATAAAATCGCAGGGCGACAAGTGTCGAGCCGGGGCTCATAACCCTGGAATGCCCGGAGCATTACCGGGACCTGCCACCAATTTCAAAGTAGGAGGGATGAAGTAGGAAGTTCCAAGTGCTCACACTTTCTCCTTCTTACTTCTTCAATCTTCCTTGTAACAGGTGTTGTTCCCAATGGCGGTCTGTAAAACCGTTGTCGAAAAATAATTTGGGTAGTAGACGAGTGGAGCATTACCACCAGCACCTACCATTTTCACGAAGAGATTCGTAGTAGCAGAATTTGCAAAAACGCTGATCGCAAACCTGCTAGTCGGAAGATTTCGCATCTTCCGCTACGGCTCTCAACCAATTTCAAAATCCGGGGTGGTGTAGAGTAACACACGGGCCTGTTAAGCCTTGAGCTCATGGTGCGAGTCCATGTCCCGGAGCCAATTTCAAAATTCAACGGAGGTACGCAAGGCTGGCGTGCTTATCGGTCTTGAAAACCGTGATGGACCCTTTGTGGCCGTGGGAGTTCGATCCTCTCTGCCTCCGCCA
>JAHDCN010000386.1 GCA_020629815.1 Verrucomicrobiota bacterium | reverse complement strand
GCAGATGAAATCTGGAAACTTGAGCCGGTTCGTGCGTAACTGGGCGCACGCACCCCTATGAAAAGCGAGTTGGCTCAGAGAAACGTCGTTCTCGATTTCGAGATCATAGCGTTTCTCACTCTCATCTTTGGACTCATTGGTTATTCCCTGATCCGCCGTTTTCAACGGCAGGATCTGCCGGGCCCGGACTACTATGGGAAGATTGATCTGGTGCTCATGTTTGTGCCGGCATTTCTGTTTTTGACGATGCCATTTCTTCAGGTTGCCTTTCCTGAGGCGACTGGTTTGGAACAAAAAGAGAACGAAACCCTGAATCGGATCGAAGATATTCTCGGAAGTGTGGTCAACGTCGGTTTCTTCATCTTCGTCGTGTTCCTCACCTATGCGATCATGAGATGGATGAGGAATATCGATATCGTCGAAGCATTCGGTCTGAAGAAAATGAGTTTCCGCATGATCGTGATCATTTCCATTCTAGGCGGTGCTGCGACGGTTTTCATTTGTGGCGTGTTTCTTGGCGAGATGGCGCAGAATTATCTCTCCGGGATTTTCACAGATCTTCGGGAACAGGCTCCGGTGCAGGATTTCAAGAAATCGACTTCTCAGATTACTCTGGTCATCAAGGTGATCGGTGCCTGTATCGCTGCGCCTTTAGCGGAGGAAGTCTTGTTTCGAGGTTACATGCATGGTGCGTTGAGGCGATTTACCTCGCCCATTTTTGCCGCCGTAGTGGTGAGTGCTTTGTTTGCCTCGGCTCACGGAAATCTCCCGGCGCTCATGCCGCTTTGGATTCTGGCGATTTTGCTGACGGTTAGCTATGAGGTTACCAAAACGATTTGGGTGCCGATAGGAATTCATGCCGTTTTTAATGCAGTGAATGTGGTCTTCATTCTCGCAGGCGAAGAGCCGGAAACGGCTGCGATGCTATTCTGGTTTTGATGCGAAGCGATGGAAACTGTCTCGGACGTCGGCGAGGATGCTTTGATTGATCGCTTGATTAAACTGGTCCCCACCAGTGGCGGGGCAGTGTGGAGCGGACCGGGGGATGACTGCGCCGTGATCAAGAAGGGGAATGCAGAAGTGCTGCAACTTCTCAAAACAGACTGCCTGGTCGAGGCGGTTCATTTTGTTTCCGATACGGAACCGGAAAGAGTTGGCTGGAAGGCTCTGTGCCGGGCGATCAGCGACATTGGCGCTATGGCCGGTCAACCGGAACACTGTCTGATTACACTTGGCCTGCCTTCTGATTTTCCGGTGAAAACTGTGGAAGGCTGGTACGCCGGAGCGGCAAAAGCGGCGCGTGAATTTGAAGTGATCATTGTCGGTGGTGAAACATCTTCGGTTCCCGGGAAGCATGCTTTCATTTCTGTGTCACTGACCGGCGAGGTCGATCCTGATCGGGTTCTGCTTCGTAGAGGCAGTGCAGTAGGTGACAAAATTGCAGTCACGGGACAGTTGGGTAATTCTTTCCAGAGTGGGCATCATCTCGATTTCGTGCCCCGGGTTCGGGAAGCTCAGTGGTTAGCTGATCCTGCGAATGGATGTCGACCTTCTGCGATGATGGATTTGAGCGACGGCATTGCGAAGGACTTGCCCCGGCTTTTGCAATCTGAGGGCCATGGCTTTCGGATAGACGAGGAACAGTTGCCGCTTCGTGAAGGGGCTGACGTCGAGTCTGCTTTGTGCGAGGGGGAGGACTACGAACTCTTGCTGACCGCTCCGTCGCTCGATTTGGAGAAGTGGTCAATTGCGTTTCCCGATACGCCGCTAACGATCATTGGCGAAGTCACCGAAGAAGATCACCCGCTTTCCTGCTCCGGCGGGTGGGATCACTTTTCCAAAGAAACAGATGGCTGATCGAAAGGAACAACTTCGGCAGTGGGATCGACAGCATCTGTGGCATCCATTTACCCAGATGAAGGATTGGTGCGATCCGGAGAATACCGATGATCCGCTTATTTTGCAATCGGGGGAGGGGGCTTACCTCTTTGATATTGATGGCAATCGATACCTCGACGGCAACAGCTCGATTTGGACTAATATTCATGGGCACAATCACCCGACGATTACGGCTGCCATTAAGGAACAGGCTGAACAGCTCGCGCATTGCTCGGCGCTCGGCTTTTCCAACGAACCGGCCATTGAGCTGAGTCGGGAATTGGTGAGTCTTTTCCCCGAGGATACCCTGAGCCGCGTTTTCCTATCGGACGACGGATCGACCGCAATTGAATGCGCCTGCAAAATGGCGATTCAGTTTCGGCAGCTCACGGGTGAGCCTGAGCGAATCAAGTTCCTCAGTTTCACGGGGGCTTATCACGGCGACACCGCAGGCGCTGCTTCGCTCGGTGGAATCTCCACTTTTCATGAGCGCTTTGCTTCGACCGGGTTTGACGTTGAGCAAGTTGCGGAACTGGCTGATTTGGAGCGTTTTGATGCGGGTGAATTTACGGCGGTGATTCTGGAGCCGCTGATTCAGGGCGCGGCCGGGATGCGGGTCTGGCCGGGAGGAATGCTGGCCAGTCTGCGGCAGTGGTGTGATGAGTCAGGCGTCTTTCTGATTCTCGATGAAGTGATGACCGGATTTGGTCGCACGGGAACGATGTTTGCGTGCGAACGGGAAGAGGTGATTCCCGATTTTCTTTGTCTGGCAAAAGGCCTGACAGGTGGCTATTTGCCACTGGCAGCTACCTTGACTACCGAGAGAGTGTTCGAAGCCTTTCTCGGAGAGATCGAGGAACAGAAGACTTTTTACTACGGCCACAGCTATTGTGGAAATCCCCTCGGCTGCGCTGCTGCATTAGCGAGCCTTCACGTTTTCCGCGATGAACAAACGCTTTCCGGTTTACCGGATAAGATCGATTATTTTCACGCAACTTTGAAAGCGGCGTTCGGGCAGGACCCGCTTCTACAAGAACTGAGACTCTGTGGATTGATCGCAGGTATTGAGTTTCATCGCAGTGAAAAAGCAAAAACTCCAACTCAGGGAGCTGAGATGTGCAAAGCAGCCCGTCAATTTGGGCTGCTGACCCGACCCATCGGCGACACCATCGTTCTGATGCCGCCGCTTTGTATCACGACGGATCAGATTGATGAAATGGTTGAGGCGGTTCGGGAAGTGAGCCGCCTGTATT
>JAHDCN010000385.1 GCA_020629815.1 Verrucomicrobiota bacterium | reverse complement strand
ATCCCGACAAACGAATCGAGGCCTTCGTCGCTGGCGATTTCGATATGCTGCGAATCCGGACCCCGGATGTGTGGGAGGAGAAGCTCGATAAAGACAATGTGAACAACGGCTACATCATCCGTGCCCAGTTTTACAATCAGACTCCACGCCCCTGCTACTCGCTACGGATCAACAAGAGCAAACCCTTCCTGGATGATTTGAATGTCCGGATCGGTCTGCAATATGCCACCGATTTTGACCTGGTTTTGGAGCAATACTTCCGCGGCCAATATCAGCGGATGAATACCAGCAATGACGGCTACGGAGACTTTACCAATCCAAATGTCCGCGCTCGGGGGTATTCGATCGAGAAAGCCCGCGAGCATTTTGCCAAAGCGGGATTCGATAAGTCCGGCCCCGATGGAATTTTAATGAATGCCAATGGCGACCGGCTTTCGTTTGTTCTTCTCACTGGCTATGACCGGTTTGCAGATGTTCTCGGAATCATTCAGCAATCGGCCCGCAAAGCCGGGGTCGATTTTGAAATCGAGATTCCCGAAACCACTGCGGCCTGGAAAAAGGTGCAGGAGAAAAAGCACGAAGTCGTGCTGGGAGCTTTGAATCGTAGCGTAGAGATGTATCCGCGCTTTTGGGATTTTTGGCATGGATTTAATGCCTACAAAGAAGACGGCTCGCTTAAGGTTGAAACGAACAACTGGACTTCAACCTCCTATCCCGAGTGGGACAAACTGATCGAGCGCTACGATCAATCAACAGACCTGGAAGAAATCAAAGCGATTTCTCACGATCTGGAACAAAAGATCCATGACGATGCCGCTTTTATTCCCGGTTGGGTTCGTCCGTATCTGCAAAGCGCTCACTGGCGCTGGATTCAGTGGCCCGAACGATTCAATGCACGTCTCGCCCGCGAGCACGACGAGTTGTGCATTTCCTGGATCGATCCCGATTTGAAAAAAGAGACTCTGGAAGCGATGAAGTCCGGAAAGACTTTTGAGAAACAAACGCTGATTTTTGATCAACACAAAACTGACTGATGATCCCTATGAAATATCTGAAATACATTCCGGCCGCTGCGTTTGCTGCAACGCTGGTCCTGACCTCCTGTGGAGGCAAAAAGAAGGAAGAAGAGGCCGAGAAACCTCTCGAAGATCAGACCGCTCTGAAAGAGCAGTGGTACAAAGATAACACGGAGTTCTTTGTCTTTGCCAAACCGGAGGATTTGCCGACTGACCTGCCGTGGGAAAATGGTATGGATCTTCCCGAACTGGGCTCTCCCAATGCCAAAAAAGGTGGCGAGCTCAATGGCGGGATGGCCGACTATCCAAGGACGTTTCGCCACCTCGGCCCGGATGCGAATCACTCCTTCCGTTTTTACCTTTTGGATCTTGATGTGCAGTTTACCTATCGGCACCCGAACGAAGAAGGATACTTTCCGGGGATCGTAAATGAGTGGGCGATTGTGCCGGATGAACGCACGGTCTACCTGAAGATCGACCCCGATGCTCGTTGGAGTGATGGCGAGCCGATTACTGCGGACGATGTGATGTTTTCCTTTTACTTCCGTCAGTCCAAGGACAATCAGGCGCCGTTCTACAACAATTTCTATCTGGAGCAGTATGAGAAAGTCACCAAGTATGACGACCGCACTTTTGCGATTACCGTGGCCCAGAAGAAGCCTGACTTTTACAAATATGCCCTGGAGCTGACCACAGAACCTGAGCACTTTTATCAGGGCTTTGGACCGGGCTTCCCACAAACTTATCAGTGGCGCGTTCGCCCCACAGCGGGAGCTTATTCGATTGATGAGAGCTCAATCAAGAAGGGGCGATCACTCTCGCTCAATAAGGTTCCAAACTGGTGGGCGGCCGACAAAAAATACTTTAAGCACCGCTACAATTTCGATCGGATTAATCTCACGGTAGTTCGTGATCCGGAGAAAAGCTTTGAGACCTTTAAGAAAGGCGAATTCGATATCGCCCGATTGAATCTGGCCGCATACTGGTATGAGAAGCTCGGCAATGACAATCCTCTCGTCGCTGACGGCTACATTCACAAAGCCAACTTCTTCAACGACATCCCGCAGGCGGGTTTGGGACTCTGGCTGAATTCGACCAAGCCGCTTCTCGACAATATCGATATCCGTAAAGGCATTGCCCACGCTTCCAATTGGGAGTTGGTGATCGATAAGTTTTTCCGGGGGATGTGGGCGAAGGAAAATTCGACCTCAACCGGATTTGGTGAGCTGACCCACCCCACGCTGAAATCGCGTGAATTCTCGGTCGAGAAGGCCGGTGAGCATTTTGCCAAGGCAGGTTTCAAAAAACGCGGGCCGGATGGCATTCTTGTCAATGATGCGGGTAAAAAGCTGTCGTTCACCGTTTCGACCGGATCCAAAACCCTGGGTGATGTGCTTACCATTCTGCAACAGGAGGCCAGGAAGGCCGGGCTTGAATTCAAGATCGAGATTCTCGATAGCACCGCAGGATGGAAAAAAGTTCAGGAGAAAAAGCACGAAATTCAGCTGACCGGTTTCTCCTTTTCCGTGACCGAAATTTATCCGGAATACTGGCAGTGCTGGCATGGGGACAACGCCCGCAATGACGATGGATCCATCAAAGTGCAGACCAACAACTACACCTTGATCAACGATCCTGAACTGAACGAAAAGATCATCCGCTACCGCACGTCGGAAAGTCATGAGGAGAAGGTGAAGCTTGCTCACGAGCTGGAGGAGATGATCCACGAGTCGGCGGTCTACGTGTATGGCGTCTACCTGCCGTCCTACCGAACTGGCTACTGGCGCTGGATCCAATGGCCGGAGGGTTTCCACGTCAAGCGAAGCGAACTGGCTCGCGACTTTATGCTTCACTGGGTGGACGAGGATGTGAAAAAGGAAACACTCGAAGCCATGAAGGCTAAGAAAAAGTTTCCTGCCGTGGTGAAAGATTACGACCAATACAAACCGGAGTAGATCGGGAGCTGACTGAACCCTGTTGACTCATTGACCTAACCCTGTTGGTTCCCGGACTTAACCCTGTTGAATTGATTTTCCTCTGAATGGCGCTGCTCGAAGTTTCCAATCTCACTACCGGTTTCGATACCGACAATGGACGCGTCATTGCCGTCGATGGGACGAGTTTCTCGGTCGATTCCG
>JAHDCN010000384.1 GCA_020629815.1 Verrucomicrobiota bacterium | reverse complement strand
CCCTTTCACGAGAACACCGGAATCCTGGAACAACGCTACCGGGAACTCGGCGGGCAAGTCGATACCATTCTAAAAACCGCCTGCGACCACCACCCGCATTCATTGCATGCACCCGAGCCTGTTGTGAAATGGGCACTCGGAACCCTGAAGTAATTCAGGAGCTTGTGGGAAACGGGCACTCCTGCCCGTTTTTGGTTCCCTTGCCAAGTATCCAAATCACTTCTTCGCAACAAAATCCGGATTCTCTTTCGGCAGTTTCGCCTCCTGAGCTTTCAGCAGTTCCAGCAACTCCGCATCCAGTTCTTTGACCAATTCCGGTTTAGATTCGGCGAGGTTGTTCTCTTCCCCCAGGTCAGCTTCGAGATCGTAGAGTTCGTAGATTCCCTCCCAGAACTTGATTAGCTTCCACTTTCCTTTGCGGATAATGGAATACGGTCCTGGGTCATGACGATAGTGAGGGAAATGCCAAACCAGTGATTCGCGGTTCAGACTCCCCTCGCCCTTCTTCATCACCTCCATCAGAGACAGCCCGTCAATCTCGCGATCGTCCGGCTGGGCCACTCCACTTGCCTCCAGAATGGTGGGAAACAAATCAATCGAACTCGCGGGCTGGTCGAGTTCTTTGCCTTTCGCAATCACTCCCGGCCAACGGGCCAGCAAGGGAACCCGGATTCCGCCTTCATACGCATAGCCTTTGCCACTGCGCAGTGGTGCATTGTCGGTAGGTTTTCCATTCCGGTCCAAACCACCGTTGTCACTGGTGAAAATGATCATGGTGTTGTCGTCCAGATCGAGTTCCTCCAGCAAGGCCAGGATGCGTCCGGTGGAGTCATCGATCGATTGCACCATGGCCGCATATTTGGCATGAATCTCTTCCTTCCCTTCCTGCTTGTATTTCGCCGCCACATGCTCTTCCGCCTGAATCGGAGTGTGCACCGCGTAGTGGGAAACCTGGATAAAAAACGGTTCATCTTTCCATTTCCGAATCAGCTCCAATGTTTCATCGGCTTCCCGCTCAGTGAGGTATTGTCCCTCTTTCTTCCCGGGCAGCAGATAGATCCCTTCACGCAAAGTTTCGTGCCTACCTTTCGGTTGATTGTAAGGATCGAAAAAACTCGGCGGCTGTCCGTAGTCGCAACCGCCCCGGTTCTCAGTGAAACCCTGCTTGGTCGGATACCAATCCGGATCGCCGAGGTGCCATTTACCAATATAAGCCGATTGGTAGTTCTTCGCTTCGCCCAGTGCCTCGGCAATCGTGATCTCTTCGTGCTCCATCCAGAATGGATTCGGCGGACAGAGAAACTTCCGGTTTTTCCCGCCCACATATTCGGTCGGATTCTTTTCCGGAGTGCCAATGCCGCCCCGCTGAAACCGGGAACGAATCCAATCCGTCACGCCCAGGCGATGCGGGTAGCGCCCCGTTTGCACCGCTGCCCGTGTCGGCGAACACACCGCACAGGCGGCATAGCCGTTGGTAAAACGCACCCCTTCTGAAGCGAGGCGATCAATATGCGGCGTCCGATAGTAGTCCGATCCCTGGCAGGTCAAATCCATCCAGCCCATATCATCGACAAGAATCAAAATCACATTGGGCGGATCCTCCGCGCGGGAGCAGCCGATGGACATCAGAAGAAAGGCGAGTGTCAGAAATTTTCGCATCCTTCAACAAAGCGCCAACGGATGCACCCGCAAGTGGATTAGTGCAGCTCTATCACGCACTTTTGGAATTGCACCATGTCTCACAGCAGTCACACTAACAGTATGATTCGACGCCTCTCTTTCGTTTTCGCCAGCTGCCTTTTGCTGGCTTTCTCCTCTCACGCCGCCGACAAACCCAATATCGTTTTCATCCTCGCCGATGATCTCGGCTACGGTGATCTCGGATGCTTCGGACAAAAGAAAATTCAAACCCCGAGGCTGGATCAAATGGCAGCCGAAGGCATCAAGCTGACTGATTTCTACTCCGGATCCACCGTCTGTGCGCCTTCCCGCTGTGTTCTCATGACGGGGCAGGATACCGGCACCTGCTGGGTACGCGGCAATGCCCGTGATCCCTATCCGCAAACTCTTCGTCCGGAAGATGTGACTGTGGCAGAGAAGCTGAAAGGCGCTGGTTACTCGACTGCACTGATTGGCAAATGGGGACTCGGCGAAGAAGGCTCCACCGGCCATCCAAACAAACAGGGCTTCGACTATTTTTACGGCTACTTAAACCAGCGGCACGCGCACAATTTTTATCCCACCTTTCTGATCCGAAACGACAAACGAGTGAAGCTCAACAATACCCACGCCCCTGAATGGCTGGCTGACGAAAGATACACCGAAGACGGAGCCGGCTGGGCTTCACCCGAAGGCAGAAAAGAATACGCCCACGACCTGATCACTGACGAAGCATTGCAGTGGGTGGAAAAAACCGCACCTGAAGATGGCGCCTTTTTCCTCTACTGGGCCATGAATGTTCCTCACGCCAACAACGAAGGAACCCGGGGCACAGGTGACGGCCAGGATGTGCCCGACTACGGAATTTACGCCGACAAGGATTGGAGCAATCCCGACAAAGGTCAGGCGGCAATGATCACCCGTATGGACCGCGACGTTGGCCGGTTGATTGATCTTTTGAAAAAACTGGGAGAAGACGAAAACACCCTGATCATTTTCACTTCCGACAACGGCCACCACAAAGAGGGCGGCAATGATCCGGAGTTCTTCGACGCCAATGGTCCTTTGCGTGGTATGAAACGCGACCTGACCGAAGGTGGCATTCGCGTTCCAACAATTGCCCGCTGGCCGGGGACAGTTCCCGCCGGAAGTGAGTCAGGTCACGCAGCCTCTTTTGCAGACTTCATGGCAACCGCCTGTGATCTCGCTGGAACGGATACTCCGAAGAATACGCAATCGGTCAGCTTCGTTCCCGCTCTGAAAGGAGAAAAGGTCGGGGTCGATAATGTGCTTTACTGGGAGTTTTACGAAAAGGGTAGCAAGCAGGCGGTTCGCTTCGGCAACTGGAAAGCGATTCGGAAACCGATCTTCACGGGACCAATCGAGCTCTATGACCTGAGCAAAGATATCGGCGAGGAAAATAATATTGCCGATCAAAATCCCGCTATCGTCGCGCTTGCGACCAATTTTATGGAAGAGCGTCATCAGCCGAATCC
>JAHDCN010000383.1 GCA_020629815.1 Verrucomicrobiota bacterium | reverse complement strand
GGAAAAACCCGATTCCGTTACTCGAAATCGTTTAACTTTCCAAAATTTACTGCTATTATAGCGCGCCCTTCTTTTTTCCTGTATGCGCGATTATTTTATCCGGCGTCTGCTTTTGATTCCTCCGACTCTGATCGGGGTGACATTGATTGCATTCTTCATCACTCGAATGGTGCCCGGTGGCCCGGTCGAGCGGATGATGGCGCAAAGCCAGATGCTGGATATGGCGGGCGGAAATTCCTCCAGTGGCGGGGATAACGTGGCTCTTTCCGAGGACCAGTTGCTGGAACTGAAAAAGCTTTATGGTCTCGATAAGCCCTGGTATGTGGCGTATTGGCCGTGGTTGGGGAAGGTCATGGTCGGGGACTTCGGCACGTCGTTTCGCTATCAGGAACCGGTCTTGGATTTAATCGTGGAACGAATGCCGATTGCGATCTATTTCGGCCTGGTCTCGGCATTCATTTCCTACCTGGTCTGTATCCCGTTGGGGATTTTCAAGGCGCTGAAGCACAAAACCTGGCTGGATAATGTAACTTCGGCGGTGGTGTTCGGTGGTTATGCGGTTCCGGGCTATGCTCTGGGAGCCTTGTTGGTGGTGTTTCTTTGCATGCGGTCGGATTGGTTTCCCAAGGAGGGCTGGCCTACGGAGGACTTTGAGTCGCTGAATTTTTTCGAGCAAATATCTGATCTGGCGCACCACACGTTTCTCCCGATGGTCTGTTATGTAATGGGCAGCTTCGCCTTCATGACCTTCATGGTGAAAAACCACCTGATGGATAATCTGGCTGCCGATTATGTGCGGACGGCAGTTGCCAAGGGCGTTTCCTTTCGATCGGCGGTTGTTCGCCATGCCCTGCGCAATTCCCTGATTCCGATTGCCACTACGATTGGTCATCTTGTCAGTGTGGTAGTGGCGGGCTCTTTCCTGATCGAAGTAATCTTCGATATCGACGGGGTGGGATTGTTAGGGTTTACCTCGATTCTGGATCGGGATTACCCGGTGGTTTTGGGGATACTGTTGCTGTCTGCCCTGGCAATGTTGGTGGGGAATCTTTTGTCCGATGTCTGTGTGGCCCTGGTCGATCCGCGGGTGAAGTTCTCCTGATCAGTTTGTTGTTTTATGGGTTTCCGTCTCAATCCGATCACCATCAAGAAACTGAAACGGTTTCGTGCGATCCGGCGCGGGTATTATTCCTTTTTGATTTTCCTGTTTCTGTTCCTGGTCACTTTTTGGGGCGTTGGTGAGTATTTCGTGAACAGCCGGGCGCTGATGGTGAAGCATGACGGTAAGATCTATTTTCCCACTCATACTGCTTTTCACCCGGGCACCGATTTTGGTCTGGATTACGATTACGAAACCAACTATCGGGATCTGAAAAAGAAGTTCGCCGAAGAGGATAAGGGAAATTGGGTGCTGATGCCGATTGTGCCCTACAATCCGTTGGAAAACGACTTCGTCGAGGGGCAATACGGACCGCAACCTCCGACGATGGAGCGAAAGCATTTCCTCGGCACTGATAACACCGGGCGGGATATTCTGGCGCGACTGTTTTACGGGTTTCGCTATGCGATGACTTTTGCGCTGCTGTATATGATCTCGGTCTTTGTGATCGGTGTCGTTGTCGGTTGTGCCATGGGGTATTTTGGAGGCACGTTTGATTTGGTTGCCCAACGGATCATCGAGATTTGGCAGAATATTCCGTTTCTTTATATTGTGATTATTGTCGCCGCTATCATCCGGCCGAATCTGGCGATTCTGTTGATGATCTTTGTCGTATTCGGCTGGACAACGCTGACGTATTACATGCGAACGGAAAGCTATCGCGAGAAGTCGCGTGACTACGTGGCGGCCGCGCGGGTGCTGGGTGCCAGCAATTGGCGGATCATCACCCGACACATTTTTCCCAACACACTTTCGACCTTGGTCACCTTTCTACCTTTTGTCGTGGCTTCGGCGATTACCTCACTGACCGCTCTCGACTTCCTCAATTTCGGTCTGCCGGTTCCGACTCCGAGCTGGGGGGAGTTGCTGAAACGCGGTGTGCAAAATCTGAATGATCCCTGGATTGTCACGTCAGCCTTCTGTGGACTCGTTTTTGTGCTGACGATCGTCACCTTTATTGGCGAAGCCATTCGAGAAGCGTTTGATCCGAAAAAATATACCTATTACCGATGAGAAGTCGCTGGTTCTATCATTTTCCCATTCTTGCAGTCGCTGGACTCTTTATCGCCGCTTGTGGTTCCAAAAAGGAGGGCGCAGACGTGGAGGAGCCGTCCGGTGCTTTTCGTCTGGAAGGGGAAGCGCTGCAAGCTGCTATCGATTACCGTCACCCGGCAGCGGCTGAGTTTTACCAAACCGATCCAGACTTCTTTCGAACTGCTGCCATCGATGATCTTCCTGCTGATCTGAAATGGGAGAACGGCAACGATCAGGAAGAGTTTTCTTCGCCCAAGGCAATCCGGGGCGGTGAGGAGCGAATCGTCGTCACCGATTTCCCGAGAACGTTGCGAGTGGTGGGGGACGATTCCTCAACTTCGTTCCGCAGTTTTATTCACGACGATCACAGCATGCCGCTGGTGAAAAAGCATCCGGAGACCGGGCGTCATTTTCCCGCTCTCGCCAAAGAGTGGGCGGTTTCCAAAGACAGAAAGACCGTGTTTTTCCGAATCGATCCCGATGCCGAGTTTTCCGACGGGGTTCCGGTGCGGGCGAACCACTTCGCCTTCAATTTCTATTTCATGCGCAGCTCGTGGATCAATGCGCCGTGGTACAACAACTGGTATAGCGAAAAATACACCCACCTCACTAAGTATGATGACCTGACCATTGCGGTCGGATTGAAAGACGCCAAGCCCGATTACCTGCGGTTTTTCGAGGAGGATTTGTTCCCGCTTCCGGAGCACTTTTACGACGAGTTTGGCGAGGATTTCATTACCAAATATACGTGGAGATTTCCGCCGACCACGGGGCCCTATGTGATCTATCCGAAAGATATTCGCAAAGGACGTTCGATTACTCAGACCCGGCTTGATGATTGGTGGGCCAATGACAAAAAATTCTGGCGCAACCGTTTCAATCCGGACACGCGGAAGTTTTCCGTGGTTCGGGATCCCGACAAACGAATCGAGGCCTTCGTCGCTGGCGATTTCGATATGCTGCGAAT
>JAHDCN010000382.1 GCA_020629815.1 Verrucomicrobiota bacterium | reverse complement strand
AAGTGAGAAAAATCGTCGGGGAGGAAATGTTAGTCGGTCGCTCCACTCACAGCGTTGAGCAAGCTGCGGCTGCTGCCGCCGACCCGCGGACCGACTGTATCGGTTTCGGTCCGTTGTTTTCGACACCGACCAAGCCCGAATACACACCGATCGGTGTGGAGGAAATCCAGACAGTTCACCAGGCACATCCCGACCTGCCGATTTTCTGTATCGGCGGTATTAAAAAGGATAATCTGCACCGCGTGGTCGAAGCCGGAGCAAAACGTGCGGTGATCGTATCTGGCATCTTGCAAGCAGACGATATCTCTGCTTACGTCCGCGAGGCAAAAGAGTTGCTTTCGTAATATGGCAGAAGAGATCGATCTGATTGGTGTGGGTTCCCCCGTGGTGGACTTGTTAGCACGCGTTGAAGACGCGTTTGTAGAGGACCTCGAAGGGGGAAAAGGTGGGATGGAGCTGGTTGATGACCTGGCTCTGGAGGACATGGTTTCCTCGCTCGATAATGAACCGGATGTCGCACCCGGTGGGTCTGCAGGAAACACTGCTTACGCTGCTGCAAGACTGGGCACCAAAGTCGCATTTCTCGGCAAGCTCGGAAATTGCGAGGCAGCCAATTTCTACAAAGAACGTTTTTCCAGTATTGGAGCCGACGTTTCCCGCTTCAAGCACGGCGAGGTTCCCAATGCACGTTGTCTTTCGCTTGTGACGCCCGACTCGGAACGAACCATGCGCACCGACCTTGGTGCTGCGATGACCCTGAGCCCGGATGAGATTTCAGCGAAAGATTTCGAGGGCGTCCGTCACGTGCACAAAGAGGGTTACCTCGCCTTCAATCGCGACCTGATGAATAAGGTGCTCGACAGCGCGCACGAGGCAGGATGTACCACCAGTTTCGACATGGCCTCTTTTGAAGTGGTCAAAGCATCGGAAGATGTCATGGGACAATGGCTCAAAGATCACGTCGATATTGTTTTCGCCAATGAAGACGAGGCCAGTGCGTTTTTCCCCGACCTCGGAAAAGACTACGAAGCGATGGCAAAAAGTTTCTCCGAGCTCTGTGATGTGGCTGCCGTGAAACTCGGAAAAGAGGGCAGCCTGATTGCAAAAGATGGCGAAGTCACTTTTGTCGATCCGGTGGTCGTTGATCAAGCGCTCGACACAACCGGTGCGGGTGACTACTGGGCCGGCGGATTCCTGAACGCCTGGCTGCGTGGAAAAGATTTGGCTGAGTGTGGCCGCTACGGTTCGATCCTTGGGGCAGAAGTCGTCCAGGTTCTCGGTGCATCTTTGAGCGAAGATCGTTGGTCGGAATTGCGTGGCGATCTTGGGTAGATTTTCTTCGCAACCTTTGCGCCTTTTGCTAAGCTCTTCTCCACCATGGAGTGGTACTACGCAAACGAATCAGATCAGCAGATTACTTTCGACGAAGAGAATTTCGCCGGGTTAGTGGAAATTGGTACGATCAAGAAGGACACCCTTGTCTGGAATGAAGCGATGGATGACTGGCAGGAAGCCGGTTCCGTGAAGCCTGATCTCTTTGCTCTGACTACCACTTCGAGTTCTCCAGAGCAGGTGACTGCTGACGAAGCGACCACAACCCCGCCCAGTCTGGCTAACCACGGACCGGGTCCGGGTGCCCCGCCTCAGCAGGATGGGCTGGCCATTGCTTCACTGGTTTGCTCGATCATTGGAGTTCTACTTTCCTGTGGATATGGTTTGGGGCTGTTTCCCGGAATCGCCGGCGTGATCTGCGGCCACATGTCGAAAAAGAAGACCAACGCTCAGGGCCTTCCCAATGGGATGGCTACTGCCGGTCTGATTACTGGCTATATCGCAATTGCGGTGAGCATCCTGATGGGGATCGTAATGATCGTGGCCATCGGAGCGGCTGTTGCCTCTGAGATGTAGAAGAATCCTGAAAGGATTCATTGTGCCGCTCGTCTAACAGCATAACCAAGTGATATGAAAACACTTCTTACGCTTTCACTTCTTCTGCTGTTTTCAGCAACTGCTCAGGCTTTTGATCACAGTCATGGTATCCTTAATGCCGTGCTCAAGACCTACGTCAATAAAGAGGGTATGGTCAATTACAAGAGCCTGAGGGGTAATCGGGCCGGTCTGGATTCCTATCTCGAGGCTACCGCTGCTGTTTCCAAATCTGAATACGATGGTTGGAGTGAAAAGCAAAAGCTGGCATTTCTGATCAACATCTACAATGCCGAGACCCTGCAGTTGATCATCGACAATTACCCGACTACCTCGATCAAGAAAATCGGATCGATTCTGAGAGGGCCCTGGGATCAAAAGGTGGTCGAATTATTCGGCGAAACGACGACGCTGAATCACGTCGAGCACGAAATCCTGCGCAAGGATTTCAGTGAGCCGCGCATTCACTTCGCGATTGTCTGCGCTGCTATGGGCTGCCCGCCTTTGCGTGCAGAAGCCTTCACTCCGGATCAGGTCGACACCCAGATGAATGAGCAGGCAAAGATTTTCATGGCCCAGAGCGAGAAGAACCGCATCGAAGGCGACACGCTTTACCTGTCGCAAATCTTTAAATGGTTTGCGGGCGATTTCATCAAACCTGGACTCTCCATTGATCAATACGTTGATCCGTTCATCGAGGGCACTTCATCCGGCAAGTCGGTCAAATACACGGACTACGACTGGAGCCTGAATCAGCAATAGCTCCTGCAACTGCCTCCCATCGATGAGTGAATCCGCGAAAAAAATTCCGTGGCCGAAGATCCTGCTGGCCATTCTGATCATTGGCGTGCTGATGGCGTTGCCGAAGTTTCTGCCGATTGATCAGTGGTGGCAGTCGCTGTCGAACTGGATTGATTCGATTGGGTTCTGGGGCCCTCTGGTTTTTATTCTGATCTATGCGCTGGCGACGGTGCTGTTCATTCCGGGATCGGCTCTTACTTTGGGAGCGGGCCTGTTATTTGGCGTGGGCTGGGGAACGCTTTGGGTGATCATCGGTTCCAATCTCGGAGCCAATCTCGCCTTCCTGATCGGGCGTTACTTTGCCCGCGATGCGATTGAGAAGAAAACCGCCGGTAATAAAAACTTCCAGGCCATCGACGAAGCGGTTGGGCGGGAAGGTTGGAAAATCGTCGGTCTCACCAGACTGTCACCGGTGTTCCCGTTTACCTTGCTCAA
>JAHDCN010000381.1:1258-3174 GCA_020629815.1 Verrucomicrobiota bacterium | reverse complement strand
TTCTGCGGGCTCGTCCTGTGCGATTCCGATTGAGATCGAAAGAAGGAAAGTCAATGCAAGGTGGCGAACGGAAAACATAGAGGGAGTGAAGCAGAACTCGGATTGAGAATCAACTGACATTTCCAAGATGTAATGCAAAATAAAACAGTAAAAAAACGGTTTTATATTCAAAATATCGACATAAGGCCGGAAAAAAACGGTTTTAAAAATGGTATTTAGCTTGGTGTATGCAGAAAATGAGGTAAACTGATTGCAGAAAATGAAAGAGTTAGTCGAACTCGGGCGCCGCATCAAGGCAGAGCGAATTGCGCAAGGTCGCAAGCAGGCTGAATTGGCCGATCAGGCTGCAGTCAGTGTCGATTCTTTGTCATCGATGGAAAATGGCAGATCGATCAGTACGCGAAATCTGGCAAGAATTCTTCAAGCCTTGGGGTTTGTAGATGCCCTGGAGAATCTGGTTCCAGCACCTGTACCCAGTCCGCTGGAACTCCAGAAGCTGGAAGGGAAGCAACGGCAACGCGTGAGGTAGAGAAGAATGGCGGATTTGTTGGCAGATGTCCTGATTTTTGGTAGGAAAGCAGGTGTCGTATTCTGGGATTCTGTTAGAGCGGTGGGGGTATTTGAGTATACCCCGGAAATGATTGATTCCGGTTGGGAGTTGGCGCCTCTGAGAATGCCACTTCGTAAAGGGCCTTACCAGTTCCCCAATCTTCATGAATCTTTTCAGGCATTGCCGGGTTTATTGGCTGATTGTTTGCCGGATACCTACGGGAATACTCTCATCAACGAGTGGCTGCGAAGTCAGGGGCGCGATCCAACTGACTTTTCTCCAGTGGAAAGGCTTTGCTATGTCGGAAGCCGGGGAATGGGGGCTTTGGAATTTTTTCCTTCCATGCGTGACAATACGATCGGCGCTGAGAAAGTGGAAATTGATCAATTGGTGGAATTGGCTTCACAGGCCCTCGCTATGAAAGAGGGATTGAAGGCAGAATTGAGAACAGACGCGGATCTGAGCGAAATTTTGCGAGTGGGAACTTCAGCAGGGGGAGCGCGAGCCAAGGCCGTAATTACTTGGAATCCGGAGACAAATGAAGTTCGCTCCGGGCAGGCGGAAGCTCCGGAGGGATTCCAACATTGGTTGCTGAAGTTTGATGGGGTAAACGCTGCCTTCGATGGCGTTCGTGACCCTCAAGGTTATGGGCGCATTGAATATGCCTACTCGTTGATGGCCAAAGAGGCAGGTATCACAATGATGCCTTGCCGTCTGTTTGAAGAGGGAGGGCGTGCCCACTTTATGACGCAGCGTTTCGATCGGATCACGACAAAAGAAGGACAACGGAAAAAGCACTTTGCTTCACTCTTTGGTCTGGCCCATATGGCGTACTCGGCTCCGGGAAGCCACAGCCACAGCTACGAAGACTATTTTGCTGCAATTGCCGGCCTAAAGCTTACGCCCACTGAACGATTGGAAGGGTATAGACGAATGGCGTTTAACATTCTGGGCTGTAACCGGGACGACCACGTGAAGAACTTCGGTTTTCTCTTTGAGCCGGATTCCGGTTGGTCTCTGGCACCTGCCTACGATGTGACCTATGCGCACAATCCGGCTCCCGGAAAATGGACAGCGAAGCAGCAAATGTCTGTGATGGGCAAACGAGAGGGCATTACCCGGGATGATCTCCTTGAAGCCGGGAAAACGCTCGGAATTGCTACTGCTCCCAGGTTGAAGCAGGTATTGGATCAGGTGGGAGATTCTCTGAATGGGTGGAAGGTCTTTGCTGCGCAGGCTGACGTGGCAGAAGAAAATATCGAGGCAATTGGAAACGCGATCTCAATGAATGGGTGAGCCTTGCTGTCGATGCTCGACATTGTCCCCGAAAACTGTTCAACTCGGTTCAATGAGAATTCCTCCTCTC
>JAHDCN010000381.1:0-1158 GCA_020629815.1 Verrucomicrobiota bacterium | reverse complement strand
AAGGTGCCGATGCAGATTCCGGTCGAAGGCGGGCCGAAAACCTTCCGCACCGAACATTTTGAATTCAAAAACGATGAAGAAGTGTCGCGAGCCTTCGTCATGGAGGCAGCTCGTGTTTTCGAAGGAACCTATGCTGCGATTTCAGCTTTGCCTCTTGGTTTGAAACCCGAGCCTCCGGAAGGGCTGACTCATTTCCAAACCAGTTTTCAGAACAATACGAACTTTCGTTCCGTAGTGGAGAATTCCTCCTCGATTGGTGATCCAAGTAGGGTTGCCGGGATCTACATTTCCCGGCTAAAGTCGGTTTACGTTCCATACAGTCAGCTCGGCACGAGGAGTTCCGGCAGCAAGATGACGCTGAGGAAAACCAGTGATACCTCGACTTTGATTCATGAGATTGCGCACCAGTTGATGCACGATTGGCTGCCGCTGACACCGCTCTGGATGGCAGAGGGTTTGGCCGAATATATGGCTGCGGTGCCTTATCAGAACGGGCGGTTTGAGTTCAAAAATATCGAGCGCGGATTTCAGGAGGCTTTGGCGCGGCGCGGTCAGTCCCGCAACATCAGTGTTCCCGCGGCGAAAGATTTCCTTGAGATGAGCCAGAACGACTGGAGTGGAGCAGGGGACGAATACTCTGCCGCCATGGTCTACGTTTACTACTTTATTCACCTCGACCGACCGGATCAGCCGGGAGCGACTCCGGCGGCCTATCTGAAGTTGCTCGGAGAAGCGAAGAACAATACCCGCAAGCTACTCACCGAATACAACGCGGCAGTGGATTCTTTCAATGCTTCCGTGAACAAATACAATGCCGAGCTCAATACTTTTCGTGAGAAGGCAGTGGCCTACAAAAAAGAAGTCGATGACTACAATGCCCGGGTTCGCCAATACAATCAGCAGTTGCAGGATGGTGTGGCCGAAGCGGAGCGTGTGAAAGTTGGCGAAGAGCCCGCCGACCCGCCTGAACCTCCCGAAGAGCCGGTGAAGCCGAAAATCCTGGAAGAACAGAAAGTTGATGGTCCGATCGATATCTACGCAGTTACCAATAAGAACGCCTTGCCCTCCTTGTTGCGGGGACGCAGCTATGAGCAATTGGAAGCGCAGATGAAAACCGCCTTTGCTGAAATGGGAATTACCCTGTACTTCGATTTGAAG
>JAHDCN010000026.1 GCA_020629815.1 Verrucomicrobiota bacterium | reverse complement strand
GTCGCTTGAAGGTTTCTGTCCCGGTCATTTCGGGCATTGCGAGATCCAGAACGATAGAAATAATTTCGTCGCGGTGACTCTCAATAATCTTCAAAGCCTCGTGACCGTTCTCTGCGCCATAGGTGCGAAAGCCATTTTTCTCCAGCATGGTCCGAACTAGATTGCGGAGAAGCTCTTCATCATCGACAACCAGGATCGCAGGAGTGCCATCGTTCTCGGCAGGCTTTTCCTCCCTCTTGGTGACGATCGCACTTTTCTTTTTCGCCTCCTCCATCTGGTCACGGTGGCGAGGTAGATAGATGCTGAAAGCGGTACCCTGCCCCAGAGCTGATGTGCAGGTGAGGTTCCCGCCATGCTGACGAGCTATCCCAAGAGCATTGGCGAGACCTAGACCAGTGCCTTTACCGGGGCCTTTCGTAGTGAAGAAAGGCTCAAAGACTTTCTCGCGGGTATCTTCATCCATTCCACTGCCGTTATCAGCAATCGTGATGATCACATAGTGCCCGGGATCACATTCCATCGCTTCAGCCATATCGCGATCATTGAGAACGAAGTTTCTGGTCGTAACAGTTACTTTTCCATCCTCGCCGGTAGCATGCCCGGCATTTTGCAGGATGTTCATGATCACCTGCTGCATCTGATCGCTATCGACTTTTACATCCCAGGCATCGTCTTCGAGATCGACAACCACTTCGATACCGGTCTGGCCGGTGCTCTGGAAAAGTTCAGTCGTTCCTGAGACAAGCTCCTCCATGCTGGTCACTTCCGTTTGCAGACGAGTCTTGCGGGAGTAGCCGAGCAGTTGCTTCACGAGAGTCACCGCTTTCTCAGCAGCACGTCTTCCCATGGTAACCGGCGTGCTAAGATCTTCATCACTATCGTATGCGGGATGATGCTCCAGCAGAGTCAAATTACCCAGCACGATTGCGAGCAGGTTGTTGAAATCGTGGGCAACTCCACCGGCCAATCTGCCAATCGCCTCCATGCGCTCTGCTTCTGTGAGTGTAGCGTGAAACTCTTCAGCATCGTTTTCTTTCACAAAACTCCAGACTGTGCCGATCGCTCCACCGCTATTCTTCACCGGAGAGACAATGACCTTACGCTTGTGCTTGTAAGGCTCAGCAAATTCCCATTCGGATTCAATCCGCTGATTGATTCCATGGCTAACCCGATCCAAGAGAGCACTGGCGTCATTTCGGGAAACGGTCTGGTTGAGAAGCTCTTCCCGCAGAGCATTTTCCCCTTCGGAAGCTGCCTCGGAAATTTTCGGAAACAACTCGCGAGCCGTATCGTTGCAACCCACAACGCAGCGATCGTGATCCAGAATCAGGATGGCATCAGACGAAGCATCCAACGCGCCAATCAAGTAGGATTCCACATCAGAAAAATCCTTCTCACCGGCGCTCAGCATGGTCGATGGCCCATGGCTACTGGCCTCGGCAAAATTGGTTCTACTGAGTGCAGTCTGGCGAATCATTTGCAGCTCGGAGCGCGTAATCACATCCAGATCATTTGCCGGACGCATGAGAAATTTCAGACTCGATTCCTCATCGATAAACGCTGTGATCTCGCCGGAAAATTGGCCTTTTCCTCCAAAGTCTTCCTCAAAAACAATCGACTCAGGTCCAGTGAAATTTCCGGTTTCAAAGCAAAGCGTACAATGCTGAATGAAGGCACCAATCGCGGAGAACTCCTCCACTTCAATCCGGCAACGGTCACTGTTCCAGCTCTCGCCAAAATAGTCCTCCAGCCACTCTGGCACATCAGCGTTCTGCAGCTGCAGAGCGTTCGTGCGACCTTTTGGGCAAGCTAGCAACGCAAGGTCAAGCGTGGCCAGAATTTTCGATTCGGTGGGGTTCATTAAAAATGGTGAGGGGATAGAAAATGGCGAAAATAGTTAACCGGGAAGAACAACAAGGTCCTTACCGAGCATCAAAGTTGCGAGGTCATGAAAGGACTCTTCAACAGAGTCTCCATCCTTCGCTGAGGTCTTGCGAACATGCCAACCTGCCTGCGTCATCAAGTCGATGTGCTCTTTGCGAATCTCCCAGTCAGCTTCCAAGTCACTCTTATTGATGAGGCAAAGAAAGGGCACATTGCGGAGCTGAGCCTGATTCTTATCGAGAATAGTCTTGGCTACTTTCAATGTATCGTAACGACAGCCATCGACAACGAGCAGGAAACCGGAGATTCCCATGAGGTAGGAAGATTGCAAATTGTCGAACCGGTCATCACCAGCCAAATCCCAGAGAATCAGCTGCAAATCTTCGCCGGCCACGCTCATCTCTTTCTTATCAATCTTCACACCGATAGTGGTCAGATATTCTTCCGAGAAAATGGAGTGGACAAAGCGACTCACAAGACTGGTCTTACCAACTCCAAACGAGCCAAGCATACATATTTTCTTCTGGGCACTCATGATAGTGAAAACGGGAAATCTATTTAATGCGGAAATACAGGGTGTCTTCTGACGACACGGAAGCTTTACGGTCAATCACGGGGCGAACTCGTGTTTCCCCGAAGCCCTCTTCTTCCAGGGCCTCAGACTCCAAAATCAGGCGCTTTCGGATGATGGTAGAGGCGCGAAGATTGGAACTTGATGCTTTTGATGTCGCGAAAATTTCAATATTAGGGAGAGGGAAGGTCCCGGTCAGACGGTGCAGCTGCTCGAGCTCGGAAAGGGCGCGGTGCACTCTCTCCCGGGCTGCAAAACCATCCTTGGAAACAATCTCGCTATCGCGAAGAAAGGTAATTCGGGACTTCTCGATTTGGTCGCGCAGCTCAGCCATTCGGTCGGCAGAGGAGTCTTGCAAAGTCGAAGTATCGACAGTGGAATCGGGAAAGAAGTCGGCAGCTTCCTCCTGAATTTGGGAGAAAACAGGTTCCTCAATACGACCGCTAACCTTCCACGTGTTTGAATCGGCATCGAAATTGAGATCGACCGAGTCTCGAACCTGGTAGCGGGAATAGAAGTCAGACGCCAACAGGGTCTGCCATTGCTCAGGAGAAATACCCTTGGTGCTGGCAAGCTTCCTCAGTTCCACTGATGTCTCTTGCAAAGAAGATACCTGTTCATTCAGCTGCGTCAGTCGCTCTTCGTACTGGCGAATCACTTCGTTACGTGCCTTCTCTTCTTCAGCAGCACGCTGCGAAGCCATTGGCTCATTCGGCGACTCGAAAGGCGTGATCCGAAGCTTCGCCCGGCTAATAGCAATATCGTGAGATTCGATTACCTGCACCGGCGAAACGGCAAGAGGATCATGCAGAATTCCAAGGATTCGCTTATTCCACCAGCCCCGCTCGTTTTGATACACCTCGATACCCGGGGTATCCTGAAGAGCTGTAACGGCTTTCTTCCACTTCCAGTTCTCAAAACCATAGAATCCGGCGACCCCTAGTAAACCCAACCCAACGATTCCTGCTGCAATTCGCAACGGCCAGGGATTACTCCCCTCAGAAACAGCCTTGTTTTCTACCAGCAGTTTCTCGAGATGTATTCTGGAAAATGCTACCGACGACTGATCTCCGTCAAAGTTTGCCAGCGTTTCTCCGCCTTCAGTGTGAATGGCTTCCAACGTCTCCTTCATCTGGCTCCGGAAAGCCGGCGGCGGAGTACCTGTTCCTACCGCTGCGATAATCGCATCCGGTCCGGTCTCGAGGAAAATTTCGTGTTCCCCGAAAGAGAACCGACCGAGCTCCCCTTCTCCACCCTGGGCAAAGGAATCACGAACGAAGCTACGAATCGCAACCAGCATGCTGGAAACGAGTTCTGGATTGTCATTCGCAGCAGAATCCCGCGACACTTGCTGAAGCAGCAACCCGGAGTCGGGATCGACCATCAAAACATATTCGATCCGGTAGTTGATCGTTTTGAGCAGGAGATACTCCGAATAGGGTTTCCCCATCATCTTGGCTTCGGCACGCCATTTGATCTGTTTCACCGAAGTCGCCGACTTAATCGTTTCGTTCAGCTGTTCGGTGAGACCACGCAGCATGTCGGAGACATAAAGACGGATCGCCGGTCCCATGATCGGGAACAGCGCTGAGGAAAGTTCTTTCCCTTCTTTAGACGCACTGATCTTCACCGCATCCACGAGTGGCAAAGCGAGCGCTTTCGAAAGCCGGTCTGAAGAGTCGCCGTGACGTTCCGCCAAAATACCGGGCAAATCCTGAACCTTCAGCAACTCTGACTGCAGAGTCGACAGAGCATGGTGCTCGTTCGCCAAAATCAACTCCTTCAACCGGGTCAGCTCATCACGGCTGGCCTTTGGTTGATCGTTTTTGGCTACTGTACTTTCAGGGCTTTCGCTCATTCCTTCAGGGTAATGGCGGAGGGGAAACAAAGCGGTGAGATTAGCGACTCAATTCAATCGTAACGTCTTTTACCAGGCGGCCTTCGGAATCTTCTTCACCGGCTTGATCGGAAACTTCTTCAACGTCCCCTGCTTCCAGCTCCAATACTGGCTGGCCTTCGTCTGCAGAACCGGGCTTGATGCGAAGTCCCATCTCGATCAGCATTCCACCAAGTTCATCACGGTCAGAAACAGTCTCGGCATACTGAGCAATGTCATTCTCAATGCGCTTGAGCAATTCCCGACGGGTATCGCTGATCTCGTCGGACAGGCGCTTCGTTTGAGTAAAAATTTCCTGTCTGGTGTTGTCGCGGACTTCCGATAATGCCTGATCGGCTTTTGTCATACGGTCATCATTCGATGATTTCATTGCACCCATCAGATCGGAAAGATTGCGATCCTCGGATTCACGTTGCGCTGCCTCGGAGCGAATTTTCTCTTCCAGCATCCGGATTTCGGCCTGAGTAGACTCAGCCTCAGCTCGGAGATACTGATCGAGAGAGTCGAAACGTCCATTCACGCGTTCTTCGACGCGGTCGACCGCTTCACGGAGTGAGCGCTCCAGCGACACAAAACGTTCACTGATCTCATTGGACTTTTTGCCAAAAAGTAGGTCACGAACAGCTTCCATGCTGTCCTGTTGCTCGGGTTGATTCGGGCTAGGAGTTGCCATAACTCCTAAAATTATCACAATTATGGTTTTTGTAAACCTAAATTATGTTAATTATATTTTTTCACAAAATGTTAGGGTAAATTGGGTTACCCGCCAGTTTGTTGTCTGAATTTGCTCATATACTGCTCCGGATCTTTTTGAAATATGCGAAGACACTGCTTGCAGCAGAACAGCATTTCCTGCCCCTGATAAACGGTCCGGATGGGACGTCCCTCCTGCTTTAATGCCACCCCATCCATTACCACGCATGTTTTCAGTGGGTAGGGCACAGCAGCAGTGGTTGCTCCAGCATCGGGAGTCGTGGCGCAGCTGGATAGAGAAATGACACTGAAAACAAAAAGCAAGCCGGTCAGCAGGTGATTTCTCATGCCTGAAGGGTGAACAAACCTCATTATTACCGCAAGACAAAAGGCCCGTTTTCGATTGCAGGCCGGGTCTTTGTGGGTTTTTTTGTGGTCCCCCGGAAAGTTTTGTAACCTTCTGCCCCTTATTGAACCGCGAAAATATGTCCACGATCAAGGTAGCCTGTCCTAAATGCGGCCAAAAAGTTTCCGGAGATGAGACATTTTACGGAACCAGCGTTGAATGTCCGATTTGCACTTCGCAAATCCAATTTCCGGTCGCCCCTTCATCGTTAAATCAAGGCCAGGCTGCACCTGAGCCTGGGCCGGTTGCATCCCCGGAGGCGCCATCGAGAGAAGAATACTCCCCTCTGCCTCCGGTTCCGCCTAAAGATGATGTGGGGCCTGAAATCCCTGAAGACCGGTATCGGGATCAAAGAAGCCGGGATCGAAGCAGGGAAGATGACTACCGTGATGACCGTTCCTCCGATCGGCGTCGACGTCGCGATCAGGATTGGGATGACGACGATTACGTCCCATCCCCTGCATTTGGAATCATTTCCCTGGTCAGCGCTATATTGGGCGTAATCAGCTGCGGAACGCTGGCAATAATCGCCGCACCTGCCGCCATTATTTTTGGGCACCTGGGATTATCCCGGGCAAAGCAGAGTTCGGTGCAACCCGGCCCCGGCTTCTCCCAATCCATGATCGGCGTGATTATCGGCTACGTGCTTTTGTTCGCCGTAATCGTAGGATTGATCGTTCTCGCATTCTTTGGAGAGCCAATAAAAGCAGTCATCGAGCAGTCAAAAAACGCTCCACCGCAGATCCAGGGCTCATTTCCCGGGCAGTAGGTCACAAGGTTGGCGCTTGAAAATCTGCCCTTTCGGGCTATCGCTCACCTGCATATACAGGAATCTCGGGAGTATTTAGGCTCTTTTGATATTGAAGATTTCTTAATTAATACGAAAATAACAAAATCCATAAACTCATGTTGAATACAACGATTGTTAACGTCAGGGGCCGCGAGATTCTCGATTCCCGGGGAAATCCTACAGTGGAATGTGACGTAGAGTTGGAAGGTGGAGCGATTGGTCGTGCCGCTGTCCCGAGTGGTGCGTCCACAGGTGAGCACGAAGCTTGCGAATTACGCGATGGCGACAAAGGCCGTTACATTGGCAAAGGCGTGCAGAACGCAGTTGCCTCCGTGAATGACCGGATTGTGGAAGAACTGGTCGGCCTCGACGCGACTGATCAAGTCGCTGTTGATAAGGCGATGCTGGCTCTCGACGGCACTAAGAACAAAACCAGTCTTGGTGCGAATGCCGTGCTCGGAGTTTCTCTGGCGACAGCCCATGCGGCAGCCAACCAGCTCGGTCAGCCACTTTACAAATACATCGGCGGTCCCAATGCCAAAGTTCTCCCGGTTCCGATGATGAACATCATCAACGGCGGAGAGCACTCTGATGCTCCGATCGATTTCCAGGAGTTCATGATCATTCCCAAAGCAGCGCCGACATTCCGCGAAGCGCTTCGTCAGGGAGCCGAAATTTTCCACGCACTGAAGTCCTTGCTGCACGACAAAGGTCTTTCCACCGCGGTCGGTGACGAAGGTGGATTCGCTCCAAATCTGGATTCCGCTGACGCCGCTCTTGAAGCTGTTGCTCAAGCAACCGAAAACGCCGGTTACAAAATGGGCGAAGATATCTTCATCGCTCTCGATGTAGCTTCTTCCGAATTCTTCGATGCGGACAAAGGGAAATACGTTTTCAAAAAATCCGACGGGTCAGAGAAAACCGCTGAAGAGCTGGTCGACTACTACTGCGAGCTGCAGAAAAAGTTCCCAATCATTTCCATCGAAGATGGTTGTGACGAGAACGACTGGGACGGTTGGAAAATCATGACCGAGAAAATGGGCCACAATACCCAGCTGGTTGGCGATGACCTTTTCGTAACCAACACCAGCTTCCTGCAAAAAGGAATCGACCTCGGCGTGGCTAACTCCATTCTGGTGAAAGTGAACCAGATTGGATCTCTCACCGAAACTCTCGACGCCATTGAGTTGGCGAAAGAAAACCGCTACACCAGCGTGATCAGCCACCGTTCCGGAGAAACCGAGGACGCCACGATTGCTGATATCGCTGTAGCGACCAATGCGGGACAAATCAAGACAGGTTCACTGAGCCGCTCCGACCGGACTGCCAAATACAACCAACTTCTTCGGATCGAAGAAGAGCTGGGCGACGAGGCAATCTACGGGGGCAAGATGAACGTCTAGTTTGCCCGAACCAAACCTCATGCGTGACCCCGAATTTCAGGACAATCTCGACCTCCCGACGAGCACAGAAACTCGTCGGGAGATCCGTCACCGCGGAAATGTCTGGAAGGTCCTGAGTCGGGTCATGGAGGTTGTTCTCTATATTTTGATTGTTCTGGCGGTAGCCAAACTTTTCTGGCCGGAAATTGACCGGCAGAAAGCACTCGACTCCGAGTTGAATCGACTCAACGCCATCAAGCAGGACAAAGAAACGCAGGTCAGCCGCCTGCGCCAGGAGCACCGCCTGCTTAAGGACGATCAGGAATACCTGGAAAGTGTTTCCAGAGATCGGCTGAATCTTCAAAAAGAAGACGAAGTCATTATTCGGCTGGAGCGGGATTAGCCTCGCTTTGTCTCCAAACCGTTTTTCTAACGGGCAGGAGTGCCCGTTCCCCATCTCTCCTCTACGGTAACGTAAGCGGCTTCAGGTGAATTTTTCGAAACGCCACGGGTCCGTGATCACCTTGAATCACCAGTGAACCCACCGGAGCTTCGGGTAGGCCTTTGCCGCCACGAGTGGGTCCGGTAACTTCCACATTGCGGTGAATCTCAACACCATTGTGTTTTACCGAAACAAACCGGGCCTTCTCAGTTTTGTTTCCATTGGCATCGAAGCGCGGTGCACGGAAGACGATGTGAAACGATTGCCATTTTCCCGGAGCCTTACTCTGGTTCGAGGAGGGAGGATTCCCCTCATATCCCTGCTTACCTTTGGGAGCATCTTTATTCCAGCGTTCGTAGATCGCACCGCAATCGTGCTTGCTGATCTGAGCGTTCGACTTCCCGAAACTGTCGAGAATTTGCACCTCATAGCGCTCCATGAAATACAGCCCGGAGTTCGAACCTTTCGGAACCATGAACTCTACCTGAGCCTCCACGTCACCATGTTGGAATTTACTCCGGATATTCGCGGCTTTCTCCTTTGATCCATTGTAGAAAATACCTTTGCCATCTTCGACCTTTGCCCACTCTTTCTTCTCCTTGCTGCCGACCACTTCTCCCGCAATAGCCCAGCTATCCGCGGCGTTATGCCACTTATCGACGAAGGCAAGGTTCTCAGGTTTTTCATTCGGGCCGACTTCGATAAATCCAATATCTGCTGCTGATCCAAACTTGCCTCCATTCACTTCGCTTTCATTGCGAATCAGAACGTAGCGACCTTTTAGCGGTTGGTCGAAGTCCGCAGGTTGCGGCTCTTTTGTCTTGGTAAAAGTCGCAGTCAGCTGAGGTTTTTCCGGAAACTGATCCGGATTGTTACTGATGAAAAAACTCGTCTTCGCAAAAGCTCCATTCCAGCCCTTGTCCTGTCGGGCAAGGTAGTGAATCGAGGTCAACTCCCGAGCGCGTCCAAGATCGACTACCAGCTCATGCGGATGCTTGGCCGGTTTGTCAGAAAAATTGGAATGCCAGACTTTGCCCGGCATCCCATTAATCGCATACGGAGCCAGTCGGTCATTGCCGCGATTTTCACTGCTGAACCGAAGTAGCTTCACCTGGTCGGCCGGTATCCGGTGCTTGTGCTTGATTCGCTTGGAAGTGCCCTTCGGCAAACTGGTCGGTTGATCTTTGACTGTCCCCCATTTTGCCCAGCGATCTTTTTCGTGGCGTTTTCTTTCCGGATCAGAATAGGTTCCGATCACTGCTGGAATATGCTGCGACTTCGCAAACTCCTGCATCTTCTTCAGCTGAGCGGGATAGCGGGCTGCTACGTCGTTCGCTTCGCTGATATCTTTGTTCAGATCGTACAATTCCCACGGGCCGTCCTTTTTGGGTTGGATCGCTTTCCACTGTTCCCAGCGAACAGCGGTCTGGCTGCCGTATTCCCAGTAAAACATTTCATGACCTTCCTGTTTTTTCCCCAGCAACTCAGGAAGGATGGAAATGCCATCGGTGTCGTCCGGCGCCTTCGCTCCGGCAATGTCGGCGAGCGTGTCCATGATATCGTACTGAGCAAACATGAAATCACTCACGCGACCGGCTTTGATTTTACCGGGCCACTTGACCAAAAAGGGAATCTTCAACCCACCTTCGTAGAGCAGTCGCTTGCCACCGCGAAATCCGACTCCGGTCTTCGGGTTTACATTCGCTCCAAAGAAACCACGCGGATGATCTTTGCTCTTAAAACGATCTTCACCACCATTGTCACCGGTGAAGAAAACGACCGTGTTATCAGTCAGCTTCAGCTCTTCGAGCAAAGCAACGATATCGCCCAGGTCGTTGTCGATCATGGTCACCATCGCGGCGTAGTTTTTGATATCCTGCGCCAGCGAAGGGTCTTTCATCCATTCCTCGTCCTTGTATTGCTCCCAGGCTGGATCGTCTGCGGGGATGTCATACATGCCGTGGGGAGGCGTGATTGGAAAATAGGCAAAGAACGGTTTGTCTTTGTTTTTGCGAATGAACTCCAGCCCCGCCTTCATGATCGGGTAGTGCGCATACGACTCGCCAGTTCGACCGCCGATGTTACCTTTGAGCTCCACCTCTTCGCTGTTCCTGACGAGGTAAGGCGGATAGAACGAATGGGCGTGGACCTGATCGTAGTAACCGAAAAAATCATCGAAACCGTGCTTTTCCGGAACACCTGTGGAATCGCGTCCGCCTGCACCCCACTTTCCATAGCCGCCGGTAGCGTAGCCTTTCTGATCTTTCAGCATCGAGGCAATCGTGACTTCATCGGCGCGGAGTGGAGTTCCCCCATCATTGGCTCGAACCGATGCGTGACCGGAGTGTTTTCCCGTCATCAGTTGGCCGCGCAATGGCGCACAGACCGGAGAGGCAGCGTAGGCATTGGTGAAACGGATTCCCTGTTCCGCCATCTTGTCCATATTGGGCGTCTTGATATAAGGATTGCCCATGTGGCCCAATTCAAAATAGGCCAACTCGTCCGACATGATGTAGACGATATTCGGTGGACGCTCTTCAGCGAAAAGCAGCGAGCTGAGGCCAAGAAAAATCAACAGAAGTGTACGCATCCCTCAGCCTAAACAGACACGGAGCTACCGCAACTTCCGCAGATCAGTGAAAACACTCACACTCAACAGGGTTAGGTCATCGACCTAACAGGGTACACTCATTGACCCAACAGGGTTAGGTCAGCTCTCACTCATCGATTTTGCCGTCGATGAGCGTCACCTTGCGATCACCGGAATCAGCGAGCTCGGCATCGTGAGTCACTACCAAAAGAGTCCGCTCTTCTTCTTCAACCAAGGTCATCAACAGCTCCATAACGCCACCACCGGTTTTGGAATCGAGATTTCCTGTTGGCTCATCGGCGAAAATGATTGCCGGGTTATTGATCAGGGCTCTCGCAATGGCGACCCGCTGCTGTTCGCCTCCTGACAATTCAGTTGGGAGGTGAGCTGTCCTCTCACCGAGGCCCACCCTTTCGAGCAATTCCTTCGCTCGCTCTTTTTGGCTTTTCCCGCGTATGAGCGACGGAATCATCACATTCTCCAAAGCAGTCAGCTCAGGCAGAAGAAAGAAACTCTGAAAGACATAGCCCATTGAGTCTCCCCGCACTTTGGCCTGCTCCCGCCGACCGAGAGAATACAGGGACCGGCCATTGATAAAGACCTCACCGTCATTTGGCTTTTCCAAACCTGCGAGAGTGTAGAGCAGAGAGGTTTTCCCGGCGCCCGAAGGTCCAGCAAGAAATAGCTTCTCCCCCTTCTGCACTTCAAGCGTCACGCCTTTGAGCACTTCAATACTGTTGTCGCCAATATGGAAAGTCCGGAAAACATTTCGGGCTTCGACTGCAGGGGCGGAGTTGGATGATTCTGCTGAGGACACGCCAAGAAAGTAGAGTTCGGCGAATCAGAGTCAAACGCATAACTAACTCTTCTTTTGTTTCGCTAAAGCGGCTTTAGCTAGGCGCAGAGCTTCCTTGTCGCCATAACGCTCGATGGAATACTTGGCAGTCTTTCGCTTCTTGCCCTCTTTCCATGCCGCTTGCCAGTAGTGGTACACTTTGCCTGATGGCGAACTGGAAACCACATGAGTGACCCCTACCACGCCGGACTTTTTGATGCGACGTTTCTTCTTTGCTGCATAAGCCTGCTTCTGCTCCGGCAGTTTCCGCAAAACACTGTCGCGAAACTCCCTGGCTGCTTTCAGAGCCTTTGCTTTGCCCCCGGAAGACTTGTCGGGGAAAAACTTCTGAGTCGATTTTCCTTTGTGGCTAATGCGAACGTAATAGCCATGATTTTTCTTCTCTGGTTGATCGATCCGGCTGATACCGTAGTTCGGTCTTGGAGGAGAGGCCATGTGAGGAAGCAGACGTTTTGCTCCGGGAATAATTCAATTTCTCAGAACTCATTGATACTTATCGGAATCTGACGATCAGAACAAGTGCAAAATGTTTCAAATCTCAAACTGAACCGACTTCCGGTACAGTTAGCTCCTAATTTGAAACAATTCTGACCTTCACTGCTGCTGCCATGGCAACCATTCGAGTTTTGTGCAAAACGGTGAAGCTGGCAGTCCCTCTGAATTGTAAAGGTTGTTTCCCTGCGGCATGGTGGCGCATCCGTAGCGAACCGCTTTGGGATCGGGAACGTCTGGGCTGCTGACGATAAGGCCAAAGTCTTGAAACTCGGCTTTTGCCGGATGCCAGATGCCGTCTTGTCCGGCTAGTTCTATCCAGTCTAATTCGGCAGAAAGGATATCGTCGATGCTGCGCTTCAGCCCATAACTTCTGACCTCAAGACCTTCTCCGATATTGGTGAACTTCAGCATCGCCTCGCCGCCGGAAAAATTGGCGCTCTCCAGGACAGGGCCGCAAGGAACTATATTCCGTCCGTAGGTCTTCTTCAAAGCCAACCGTGCGAGACGTTTCCCGACTTCGATTTTGTGCGGCGGGTGGATGTCCTCCCCGGGCAAATCAATGGTAACGGCCATCGCTGAGTTTGGAATCGAAAGAGAAGCCAGACGCTGCTCTTCGCGCATACGAATCCAACCGGTAGCCGGTTCAAAAGAGGGCAACTGCACAAAGTAAATTGGCAGTTGGTCGTCCTGCCAATCCTGCCGCCAACCGGAAACGAGCGCCCTCATCTTGTGGCGATATTCACGAGGGTCTTCCCCTTTCCCTGCATTGGATTCACCCTGATACCAGAGAAATCCTTTTACTGGAAACGAGTTCAGCGGAGCCATTCTCGCATGGTAAATCGATCCGGGATAGCCTTCCGGATTTCGAATTATCACTCCGCCTGGCAAGTTCTGCAATTCCTCGAGCCTATCGGCATCAGCAAGATCGCGAATTTGCTTGAGCAGAGAGGTTTCAAAATTTTCCCGCGGAATAAAGGGCTCGATCGGTTTGCCTCCCCAACTCACATCGATGATTCCAATGGGCACACTCACTTCTTCGGCAATCGATTCGGCGAAGACTGCGGCGACTGCTGAGAACTGCAACACGTTCTCTGCCGTGAGCTTTTTCCATTCGCCCGACTGTAATTCAGCAGCGCGCTTCTTTCGATCGGTAAGAACCGGGTCGTTCACCCTGCGATAGCGAACGTATGGAAGGTGAACGGCATCCGCCCAATCTTTGGTTTCCGGCAGACCTTTGATCATGCCTTTGACCTGCCATTGCATGTTGGACTGCCCGGCAGCCAGCCAAACATCGCCAAACAGGATATCTTTCACTTCCTGAATGACCTTCGCGTCTTGCTTGAGAGAAAGGGAGACGCCGATATCGGAGGCAGGCTGCGCCGGAATTGTTACAACCCACTCTCCATTCGCGTTAGCCTGCGATTTCCAGCGCTGTTCACCGAGCTGTAATTCCAATTGGTTCCCGGCACCGGCCCCAAAACCCCTGACGACGATGGGCCGGTCTCTCTGCAATACGATGCCATCGGACCAAATGCCGGAAAGGCGGGGAGATTCCTCTGACCAGAGAATGACGGGAAAAAGCGGGAGACAAAAAAACAGGAGTCCGAGGATTTTCATCAATTAAAGACACAAAAAAACCTGCCCCGGAACTCCAGAGCAGGTCTTTCAGAAAAGTTTTCAACTCTATTACTTGAGCTCCTGGGAGTGGAAAATAGACCAGTCATCCAGGTTGTTCAGATTCACCGCGTCTTTGATCGTGCCGTCATCGGAACGACCAGCTGCGTCGAGAATCTCACCACGAGTGTCGTCGTCGTGAATGTAACCAACGATTGCGGAGTTCAGTTCATCAACTGCATCCTGATCGAGAGAACCACCTTTTTGGTCAAGAACCCAGGCTTCCAGCTCGATGTAGCTTGGCTTAGCACTGGCGATGTAGTCTTCGAAAGCTCCTTTGTCGATGCCGAGGCCATCAAGAACCATTTGGTCATAACCTGCACCGATTGCAGGATAGTCGCTATGGAGTTTTCCAACTGCACCAAGAGAAGCTTTCATCCAAAGGCGAGGCAAGTGAAGAACGCCAAGTGGGCCGGCGATGCCGGAACTGATTGTAGGTACGATATTACTCATAAGTTTTTAGTGATTGTCTGGTTTCGTAAAAATCGGTGAGAGAATAGAATCTCCGATAGTTAGAGACAAACCTTTTTCTCTATTAATTGTGCCACTAACGAGAGACGCTCACTTTTGTCGGAGACGGCTCAATAAAGTGGCGCCAACTCTCATCAACACGCCCTGCTTTCTTCCCGGAGGCTCCGCCAAACAGAGGCCGCCACCTTGGCGCCTTCGGCTCACGGATAGGAAACATGTTAGCCTCCGCCGGCAGGTAGTTCGCCTTGCGGGAATTGCAGGAAATACAGGAACACACCACATTCTCCCAGGTTGTCTTCCCTCCTTTATCCCGCGGAATCACATGGTCGATATTCAGCTGCCTCGGCTCAAAATGATTACCGCAATACTGGCAAGTGTAGGAATCGCGCTCGAAGACATTCTGCCGGGTAAACTTCACTTCCTGCTTGGGAAGACGGTCGAACAGGTTCAACACAATGATCGAGGGCACCCGGAAACAATGCGAAACCGTTCGAATGACGTCTTGTCCCCGATAGCCTTTCGACTCCTCCATCCACGAATCAAAATCATGGGTGTAGTAGTTGGACTCCTCATCGGAACGAACGACTTGCGCGTGACCGAGAAAAAGGAGTGCAAACGCCCGGCGAACATCACAAATATGAATTGGCTGCCACAGCCGATTCAACACAAGTACCTGACCCGTCATTGCCATACCCTCAGGAATCTTTCACTTTAGCGAACATCTCGCTCGCAGCAATGCCTTTCTATTGGCCCTACTGGTGACATTTCTGCCTCTGAAAAGTAGTCGAGAGGCGCAAAACATGTGTCGAAACCGTAAAAATTCCACTTGGCGCAATGCCGAATTCATTGCATCTTTATGGTCGTCTTCGTACGATCCTCGCTTGGAACACAAACATGAGAATCATCCCTGACTTTTTCCGAAAAAGTCCAGCGATAGCTGTCGCTGCGCTGTTGGGTGTCTTTCTGTTTACTGCAACCCCTGCTTCCGCTCAGCAGGGAACGGTCAATGATCCTCACAATATCTGGTATCGAGCGTTTTTACTGGTTCAGGCCGCCGAGAAACTGGAGGAGGAAGGCAAGTATTTGGATGCGCTGAACAAGATCAATCAGGCCAGTCCACTTTACTTGCAGCTTGAGCAAAGTTTTCCGGAGTTTCAGCCCGATATCATCAAAGGTCGGCGGGTCGTTTTAGAGGAGAAGCGGGATGAATTAAAAATCAAGATGCGCCAGCCCCGTCAGCCTGCGCAAAGGATCGTAGCCAAACCGATTCAAGCTCCGCCAACATCCCTGCCATCTGGCGGTGCAAGAGAACGTGAGATTTCCATTGATGATACAGGTTCGGAATTCGCACTTCCTGCATGGGAGGAGCCTCAGGGACAAAGCCAGACGCTGCCTCGGGTAAAGCCATTTCACTCGCGAGTGGGAGAGATTTCCAACAGCCTCTACGAAGACTTGGAGAGAAAAGACAACCTGATTTCCCAACTCATGAAAGAGAACCTCGATCTTCGCGAGAAAGTTGCGGATCGGGATAAGACAATCAAACTGCTCAAGCAACAGGTCGCCACCCAAAGCAACAACGTTAGCTCCCTTCGGCAGCAGGCCGCAACAGCGGATGGCGCGGAGAAGGAGCGCCTCAAGCAGATGCTTCGGGATTCGATTGCTCAGCTGGAACAGTCCGACAATCTCAACAAGGCTTTGTTAGCCGAGGTTGAGGAGGCCCGCCGTGAGCAGACCAAATTGGAAGAGAAGGTGAAGCAATTGGAACGCGAGCGGGATAATCTGGTCGAACTGGTCAGCGGCAAAGGAAATGGCGGCAAAGCGCTGAAAGAGCTGATGGATCGGAATAACCAACTGAGTCAGCAACTCGACCGCGCAGAAAAGCTGGCAGCAAGCTTGTCACAACTGAACAAGCAAAAAGATTCCGACATTGTTTTGCTGAAATCGGAAATCAGCAAAGTTAAGTCAGAGCGGGATCAGCTGGTCCAGCAGAATGCGGTGCATCAGCAGAATATCGATTCCCTCCAGCGAAAATTGGAGATGCTGTCAGATGGACTTTCCGCAGAGGAGCGAAATGCCCTTGCCTCCACTTCTCCGTTGGAAAGACAGGAAAATCAGCTGCTGCGCAACCTCGTGCTGAAACAGCTTCGCCAGCAGGCGAAAATCAAAGAGGCAAAAGACCTTCTTTTGCAACAGCTGGACAAAGTCGGAGCCCGCTCAGATGTGCTCCTCGGGCTGGTTGAAGATATGGCCAAAGGGCCTCAGCTGACCGAACAGGAAAGAGCCTTAGCCTTTCGGATTCCCGGAGTGGAGATGACCCAAACTAACGGTCAACAAACTGTGATTCCCAGACCAGTGCCCAAAGCCGGCGCAAGCCAGGCCACTGACACGGCCACCCTGATTGCTCCGGGAAATGCTCCGGTGGAAAACAATCGGGAACTGGCCATCCGTCTGGAACAAATCGATCAGTCTGCCAGGGAAGCATTTTCCCAAGGGGACTTTCAAAGGGCTGAGTCTGAATTTCGGAAGTATCTTCATCATCGCCCGCAAAACGTGAATTGCCTCTGCAACCTCGGTTTGCTTAAGACAGCGACTCGAAGCTTCGCAGAAGCAGAATCTTTCCTCGAACAGGCGCTGGCGATCGACAACCGATCCGGCCTGGCGAACTATCTGCTGGGGCGTGCGCTTTTTCTGCAGGGTAAGAATGATGACGCTTTAGTTCGCCTCGAAGCCGGGTTGATTCACGATCCAAAAAATGCCGAAGCTCACAACTGTATCGGGGTGATCTCCAGCCAGAAAGGTTGGATCCGCCGGGCGAAAGAAGCATTTACCGAAGCGGTGCAAATCAATCCACAATTCGGCGATGCCCATTTCAATCTGGCTATCCTTTACACGACGCAAAAAGCAGCTGATCCCGCCAAGGCAAATGCTCACTATCGGAAAGCAATGGATCTGGGAATTCCCAAAGACCCACAGATCGAAGCTTTCCTCGAAAAAGCACGGGCAGCCGGCATGACCCTGGGCATGCGGTAGCTTATCTGCCGTAAAGACTAGTCCCGGTTAATTTGGTCAAACCAGAATCCCCAGGCGATTATCCCAAGGATCAGGGCAACTAAGAGTGATACTCCCAGCCAATTCCAGTTCAGGGGATTCCAAGTCCAATCGTGAAATTTAACGATCAGGTAGTAGAAGACCCCTCCTAAGCCTACGCAGATCCTTAGATATTCTATCCGATTCGGTTTCACTCTCACTTCTTCTTTTTGCCAACCTTCAACTTGCCGTCTTTGGTTCTGGGGCCACCCATTTCTGCATCCCATTTGGCATAAAGTTCTTTCAATTCTTTGACGATCTCCGGATGCTTATCGGCCAGATTTTTGGTTTCGCCAATGTCGTCCTTCAGATTGAAGAGCTGTAATCCCCCACCGTAGGAATAGGTTCCATTGTCGACGACATCACCGTTTTCCTTTACATCAAAATCTCGATGCTCCCACGGAACATCATGAGTGAGTTTCCAATCCCCTTTTCGCAGCACCCATTTCGTCCGGTTTTGTGCCCAGGCAATGAATTCGTGATTGTCCTTTCGCTCGCCATGCAATACCGGCAACAAACTTTTGCCATCAAATGAAGCGGGAGCGTCGAGGTCCAGCAAATCCACAACGGTCGGAAAGATATCCATCGTAGAAACGATAGCGCGCTCATTCACCTCACCTTCAGGCAGCGTGCCGGGCATGCTTACCAGAAACGGAATCCGAATTCCTCCTTCACCGAACATGTATTTCCATCCGCTCAACGGCGTGTTGTTGGCATAGGTATTAATAGTCCCGCCGTTGTCAGAGACAAAAAACACGATGGTATTTTCCCGCTGACCCGTTTCTTCCAGCGCGTCAAGAACCCGAACTATACTGTGATCGAGGGCGAGAAGATTGGCGAGGTAGCAACGACGTCCTTCCACATCAATCTCGCCCATATGGCCCCATTTTTTGTGAAAGACTTTCTGAGCTTCCTCCTCCGGCTCCCAGTAGGGAAATCCCCATTTCTTTGCGTCACGGTCCCATGGCACAAACCGTGCCCCTGTTTTTTCCGCCCACGTCTGCTCGACCACATAGGTCGGCATGTGAACTGCATTGTGTGCTACATGCAAATAGAACGGCTCCTCCTTTTTACGCTTAATCAGGTCAACCGCTTCGTCGGTGAAGATGCGCGTCGTGAATCCATCCTCATAGGAAACGCGCTCCGCCTCATCCATCGTTTTCCCGGGCGCTTCTGCTTTCAGCATTGGTCCGACATCCTGGCACTTCCCAAAGGTCTTGAAGGACGGACGGGCACGATAGGCAGCCTCATCTTTTTCATGAAGACGGATGTAGTCCCAGGTGTGATTCATGAATCCCAGGTATTCATCGAAACCGTGAAGCGTAGGAAACTCCTTGGGACCACCATTCAGATGAGTCTTGCCATACTTTGCCGTATAAAATCCGGCCTTTTTCAACACTTCAGGTATGGTCACTTCCTTCTGTGGCAATCCCCCTTCCCCATACCAGTAGTTGCCCCACCGTTGTTGAAAACGACCGGTGATCAGTCCTGCTCGTGAAGGACTGCAAATGGGCGAAGTGCCATAGGCATTGGAGAAATAGGTTCCTGTTTTTGCCAAACGATCAAACCCGGGGGTTCCCAAACGTTTTACATCCGCTGGAGCCTGTGGCAGGAAGGCCAGATCAGCATAACCAAGGTCATCGGCAATCATGACGATCACATTGGGTTTCTTGTTTTCCGAAACACCCGCGTGAATCGAGATGAAACTCAAAAACAGTATCAAGCAAATCGAACGAATCATGTGGGAGCGTATCACTCTTTTAGACCATCTCACCGGTAAAACCGGTAGAATGGATTTTTTTACGGTAAACTTGAAAACAAAAAAGCCTCTCCGATCAAATCGAAGAGGCTCTTCTGAAATAGGTTTCTAACCGGTTCTTAACCGATCAACTCGGTGCCATCGACCAGATCTTCTTCCTCCTCAATGAGATCGGAAGGATCACCGTGCTCCTCGACATGCATGTTGCGCACGCGGTGGAAGCCCGTTCCCGCAGGAATCAAGTGCCCCATAATTACATTTTCCTTGAAACCACGCAGGTAATCGTATTTACCCAGCGTTGCCGCTTCGGTAAGAACCCGTGTAGTATCCTGGAATGATGCCGCTGAGATGAAACTCTCGGTTTCCAGTGATGCCTTGGTAATTCCGAGAAGAACAGGCTCACCTTCAGCAGGCTTACCACCTTGCTCTTCCATGTCCTGGTTGATCGCCTCAAAGGTTGTGCGCTCGACCTGGTCACCCCAAAGGAAATTGGTGTCACCTGGATCGGTCACTTTCACCTTACGCAGCATCTGGCGGATAATGATCTCGATGTGCTTATCGTTAATTTCCACACCTTGCAGTCGGTAAACTTCCTGCACCTCGAAAACCAGGTGTTCCATCAAGGCGTGTGGCCCGA
>JAHDCN010000380.1 GCA_020629815.1 Verrucomicrobiota bacterium | reverse complement strand
CAACAACAACCGATGCGCTTCCCGATACCTGGGCGAGTCAGCCAGAGAATCGAGCAAGTAGCGCCGTGACTTATCGACGTCCTTTTCCTTCAACAGTTTGGCCAACCGGAAGCGAACTTCGGAAGGATTTCCCGGACGCAAAGAAAGTGATTTCTCGAAGGATGCGACGGCTTTCTCCGGACGATTAAGCGCTTCGTGGGCGCAGCCCTGACAATAGTGAATGCTCTTCAAAAACGGATTGATCGCCATGGCCCGATTGGCATTCTCATTCACGGCCTCCCACTCTCCTTTTTCGAAATTCACATCCATCAGGCGGGAGTAGGCGCTATAGGCTTCCGAAGATTTTTTTGCCAGTCGTTCCAGAATAGCGGCTTCCTTCTCCGGCTGTTCGAGCGCTCGATAGGCTCGCGCTTGTAACTCGTAGCCACTATCACTATCGACGTAGTCAGGGTAGAGCTTGATCAAGCTCTCCGCTGCACTAATGGCCTGCGGCCACTTCTTTTGATCCAGCAACATGCGCGTGTATTGCTGTTTGCCCCAAAAATTCTTTGGGTTCTTTTTCGAAAACGCGGCGACCGCAACTATGTCTTTGGTATCGACTGTGCCGGGCTCGGGTCTGGACCAATCCACTCCAGGGGCCAAATTCTCAGCCAGCTTGAAAACATGTTCGCCAAAGGCCTTTTCCAATTGTCCTATGTCGGTCGTGTTGCGTGCGATGGCGTCATTGATCAGAATGCCGTTACCGAGGTCTACGAGAATTTTTTGAAGTGAGTCGATGCCGTAGTTTTCAACAATGAACTTCACCACCAGCATGGATTGGTAATAGGCAAACATCACGTGCTGGCCGCTCTTCGCCTGGTAGAAAGCCTGGCTCAATTCTGAGATCGGAGTGAGGTCGCCATCATCCAGAATCATCTTGCGATACTTCGGCGTCATGCGCTGACCCCAGGTCGGGTTGTATTCCATCTCTTCGTAAACGGAAATGCCTTCACTGAGCCAGCGCGGCATCTTGTTCTTTGTGACCGTCAGCGTCACTACGTGGCAGAACTCATGCCATAGGGTCGCTTCCCAATTGTTTTTGCCGTGAGCCAAACTGCCCGGGCTGTTCATGGTCACCACGGTACCAAAGCAAACACCGAGTAGCCCGGCGCCGCCCAAACTACCAAATGATCGAATCGCGAAGTCCTGCTGATTTGGGAAAAATTCGACCAGCACGCGTTCTTCTAATTCAAGGCCGTATTTTTCACCGAGGACGCGTTTCGCTTCGGTAAGAAGTTCGAGGGCGCGATCGCCATACAGGTCTGCTTCATTTTTAGGTAGGCGGATGGTGAAATCATCAGATTGAACGGTAGCGAAACTTTCGATTTCCTTTTCCAGAACTTCGAGATTGTAGGCCATCACGTTGTAAGTGTCTGCCTCACCCACTTCTTTGGCCAGTGGCCAGGCTTTGGCTTCGTCGCCAAGTCGAAGGTAGTCGGATGCTAATTGAATCTTTGCCTGCAAGTTGCCGGGATCAATTCGCAGGGCACGCAGCTGGGACTCGGCCCCTTCCTGGAAACGGTAATTGCGCGACAACACCCGACCTATCAGATAGTCGATGTCGGAGTCGGTCTCGTTCACCTTCAGCGCCAGACTTCGCTCCCGGTCAAAAGCCTGCTGATCATTGTTTTGCAGATGCTCAATCACGGCCAGATAGGCGTGGGCCTTCGGGTTTCTGGGGTTGATGGATCGCACCATGTTCAAGTAAGCCAGTGCCTGATTGTATTGCTCAAAATTGATCGCATACTCGGCTTTCAAAAGGAGCGCTTCCAAGTGGATTTCTGCGTCGTCGAGTACCTGGTCGAGATGCTTCATTCCCTCTTTGCGGTTGTTGGGCAGAAAGGCCTTTGCCAGACCAAAGCGAAGATCAGGATTGTCGGGGTCGTATTTCAGGGCATTTCGAAACTCGTCAGCAGCCAACTTGTAGTCGCTCTTTTCAAGCGCGATCTCTGCGGTCGCCTCGTGCGCTTCCACTAATCCGGGAGGGATATTTTTGCCCTTGGCCTTCTCAGCCTTTGCGGGAGTGAAATACTGTTCCATCACCACCTGCGGATCGGCACCGAGAATGTGAGCGGCTTTGCCGAGATAAACGTAATCCAAACCATCCCGCTCCTTTTTAGGCACAGCTGAGGCTGCTTCGTTGATGCCGGAAAGTGTCGCCTCGATCTCATCCTTATGTCCGAGCCGTTGGTAAAAACCATGGACCTCGAGTAAGGCGCCGATCTCTTTTGCAAAGGCATCAGCGATCGCGTCGGCTTCGTCTTTCGCCTCTTCGTAGCTGCCCATTTTTTCCAGGGCTTTCATCCGCAGGGTCCGCCATTCCCAGGATGGTTGACCACGGCGAAGCGCGTAGTCGCAGACCTGCATGACGAAGTTGTAGCGCCCCTGCTGATAATACAGCCGCACTTGCGGCAGCTTGTCCTCGTCGAAGAAACGCTTGTAGTCCGCCTGAGCGAATACTTTTTCCGATTGAGTCAGAACGACAGCGAAAATGAGGAATGTCAGAACCCGCACCATGCCATAGTAGACAGGAGAAACGGACGTTGGTAAAGGGCCGGAAAAGGGGAGGGGAGTAGTGACCTAACAGGGTTAGGTCGGATATGTAACAGGGTTAGGTCAGTGACCATACCCTGTTGAGTCAGCTTTATCGTTCTCTCAAAGTCTCGAGATAGGCCACCAGATCACGTAGTTCGCCCCGCTTCAGAATCGCACCCATCGGTGGCATTACAGAAATCGCATCGCCTTTGTTTTTGATATCTTTTGCGGGGATCGAAACGTCTTTGCCAGTAGTCGAGTCATTCACGGTTACACCTTTTTTGTTCTCACTCACCAGCACTCCGGAAACGGTGGTGCCATCCTTGCGGGTGATCGTCAAGGTGCCGTAGCCTTTGGCAATCGTCTTCTGCGGAGCGACCAGCGCTTCCAGCAAATACTCCGGACCATTCTCGCCAATCTTCCACAAGTTCGGTCCGATCACGGAGCCCGGTCCTTTTCTCTCATACTTGTGGCAACGAACGCACTGGCCGGCGAGGTGGGTGAAAAATATCTGTTTCCCTTTTTCCACGTCACCGCCTTCCAGGCAGTTATCGAAAGATTCGGGATTCATCACGTCACTCCGCGCCGCATGATAGTCTGC
>JAHDCN010000379.1 GCA_020629815.1 Verrucomicrobiota bacterium | reverse complement strand
CGGGAAGCGATGGAAAGGAATGGTGACCAAACTTCCCGAAAAATCCTGTAACTGCGAAACCCAATGCAATGCGTAACCTGAGATCCAATCGGAGCCTTTGCATTTCTCTCCCAGGGTAGACAGATACAGTAAGCTTTGCTGGATCTGCAGCAGCCTTAGTGGCCAAATGGAAACGGTAGCAGACTGGCTATTTTTTCGGGAATCGAGCGACCATGCTGCCCCCAAAGGCATAAAGATCGCCAGAAACAGGGCGACTCGTAATAGCACGTCTCCCCCTTCCCAAATGAGGTTGTTGCGGTGATGCAGAGAGACCAACCATAACCAAAGGCAAATCGTATGAATGCGGGTCATCCAACCGGCGAGGAAAGCCAGGGTCTGTAGCAAGATGATGCCAAAGCAGCACCACAAAACCGTAGAGCTTCCGGGTAGCCACTGAAAAACTGACCACGTCCCCGAGTCGATATTCGCCTTTGCCGACAATCGGGTATTCACTCCTTCCTCGCCAAACCATTTGAGCCAGTCGGGGAGTAAGAACATCAGGTAGCAGAGCAACACACACCCCAGTGAGATTCGAATCCCTGCGTAAACACGAGCGTCTGTCCGGGAGAAAAAGAATCGATCCCATAACTGAAGGAGTCGCAGTTTCATTGTTCTCTCTCCGCCGAATCCCAAAAGACATACCTTCGCTGCTGTACTTCTTCTTTTTCGAATGGGCCGGCGATTGGTTCTATCACAGAAACCAACTTCCAGCTTTCGACTCTTCCCTCCCCGGTTAGCTCGCTTTCAATCTGTCGCTTGCTGTAATTAGCAAAGTCATCCCAAACGGCGCTGTTGTTGGAATTTCGAATCCGATCATAGAACTCAATCTCTCTGGAACGGGCAAACTTTTGAGCGCAGTTCAATTGGGTCCAGTCAGGAGAACGCCAAGTGATGGTCTCACCCTCGTTTATCACTGCCTGCACTTCGATCCAGTTATTCTGCTTGTCTACATTTGGTGAAAACAAAGACCACCTGCCCTGCCAGATCCCAAGATCGTAGACAGGATCGACCGCATCGCGAATTCGGTTTAACCACGAAAACTCCAGCGGAACGGTATCAATTGAAACCAGGAACAAAAATAGAGCGATAAATACCGAGGTGCACTTACGCTTCATGGAGTCTTGCTGTTGCGCTCCGGAAATTTTTCCGAAGCGGGCATCGCCAGCAAATCACCTTTGGAGGAATAGTATCGCAAGTAAACTTCGCCCCACGGATGGGTCGAAACTACCCGCCGGCTTCCGTCGGTCATCCAGGTAGTCTTGGAAACGGTTCCGTTCCAGCGGCTTTGCTGAACCCGGCCCTTCTGATCATACTGGCGGAAATTGTCTTCTTTCTTAACGACTGAAGCGGGCAGCCCCTCAGGACGCAGGTGCCAATTTACCGTTCCGTCAATAACCTCTCGAATCAGTTTCCCTTCGGTATCATAGAACGCTTCGTAGACGGTCTTCTTTCTTTCTTCCGAATCGGAGGCACCGGGAAAGATTCTCTCCCGCTTCCGCACTAGATTGAAAATCGGGCCACGGGTGTTGATGTAATGAGTGCGGAACTTTTTCCCATCGGAGGTGTCCAGGTCTGAATAGCCTCCGTCTTCGTCGTGCATAAACCGATCCCAACTCCCGTCCGGGTAACGGCGCTCCACTGAATAAACTCCGGTCTGTCTTCGCTCTGCTTCGTAATCAACATCTCTCCGTAATGGGCGCACGCGATAGCTGACATCTTCCGCTTCCACCACTTCCTTGGTCGACTTCGCCCAGACATAATCTGCTGCATATTTGTCATACTGCATGGTCATGCGCAGATTACTTTCATCATTGTCGTCGCGGTAACTGAACGTGGTTTTACTGCCACTCGGCCACGCAATTTCCGATAAGGTATCAGGATTTTGATCGCCGGCCTCAGCTTGAGGATGTCGCTGAAAGAGTAATTCATGCTTACCGCGGGCCGTAGTAAAAACCGCTTTTTTGTCTCCGGTTTTCTGAAAGGAGCAAACGACTCCACCGGAACTGGAACGAATCGTCTTACAGACTTTGCCGTCATAGTCTAGCGTAAGTACAGCTCCCTTCGGAGTCTTGATCCTCACAATCCTTCCCAGGCGATAATTGATTACAAACCCCTCTTCTGTCGATCTCTCATAACTGTCGTCTCCAAGCTTGCGGGTTCGGTCGCGCCCACTGAGAGAGACGTAGGTATCAGGCTCAGCCGGCAGCCGATACATATAAACGATATTTCCGCCCAAAGTGCTGGCTTCAAGAAAGTAATCGTGATCGATCAGGAACCCTTCCAACATGGGAACGAAAAAGCCTTTCCCAAGGTGAGGTGAATTTGCCCCTGAATAGGAGGTGTAGGTGTAGTGGAAATCGAAGATCTCTTCACGCGACAATTCCACCGCTCCCAGGTGACTGGTGAACTGGAGGTTTCCGAAGCAGTTCGCAGCGCCAACCGTATTGCTGGGTTCCTGGAATTCCCGTGCTTTTGAAATTGAAATAAAAGCTGCCACAATCAGAAGGACAGCACTCCCCTTTTTCCCCATAACCAAAAGTTACAAAAAAAAGCGGGACTCCTGCAAACCAGAAGTCCCGCTTTTTGATTAAAAATCAGATTTGATTACTCGTTGTGGCCGGGACCTTTCGGCTTGTTCTCACCGTTACCGTTGTTTCCATTGTTCCCGTTATTGCCATTGTTTCCTTCGTTCCCGTTATTGCCATTATTTCCGTTGTTCCCCTCGTTGCCATTGTTCCCGTTATTCCCTTCGTTGCCGTTATTCCCGTTGTTGCCATTATTGGCTTCTTTTTTGGGAGCAGGCGCACCGGTGGCAGAACCGTCGTCGGTGTTTTTCGAGATTGCGGTGAAGTTGATTGCGAGGCCGATTACGACAAGGCCAAGGAAGATTGCGATTTTTTTCATTTGCTTCAGGCTGGTAGTTTACTGGTTGGATTTACGATCGGAAAGTAACGCGAGCCAATTGGACAAATACGTTTTCCTCCCGGGTATTAACTCAAGTTTCCACGCCGAAGACGAATTTTCGCGACCAAAGGTCAGATAATCTTTTGCTACGGAGTCCCCCCTGAGTTCACCCAGAATAACCGTTTCGGAACGAAACTGTCCAGACTTTTTCTTACGCATTTGCGAAGGATTCAGAGAAATCAAATCCA
>JAHDCN010000378.1 GCA_020629815.1 Verrucomicrobiota bacterium | reverse complement strand
GTGAAAAACCTTCTGGCCGATCTCGGTGTTTCCCGTGCCGTGATGAAAACAGAAATTCGCCCTGCTCCCGGCGGTCTCGACAAAGGCGAAGTGAAGCTGTTTGTCGAAATGCCGGCCAAGCCTGCGCCAGTCGATACGCCACCTGCTACCGAGTCAGCAGTGGAAGCTCCCGCCGCAACTGCTACTCCTATTGGCTCTGCCCAGCCCGCTGGTGCTTCCTTTTTTGGGACCGAAGTTGGCGGCTTTTAATCTCTCGAGGTTTTTCTTTCCTCGACGTATTCCCCTTCCCTTCTTACCGTAGCCCCTCGCTATGGCTTCGAAGAAACGTGACCCTTCTCAACTGCGCAGTGCCCGATGGTTTGCACCGGACGACCAGCGCAGTTTCGGGCACCGTTCGCGCCTGAAGCAAATGGGCTACGATACCGAGGATTTCCAGGCCAAACCGGTCATTGCGATTCTCAATACCTGGTCAGAGGTGAACAACTGCCACACCCACTTTCGGGATCGTGCCGAGGAAGTGAAACGCGGAGTCTGGCAAGCCGGCGGCTTTCCAATGGAGATCCCCGTCATGTCCATGTCGGAGAGCTTCATGAAGCCGACCAGCATGTACTATCGCAACCTGCTGGCGCTGGAAGTTGAGGAAACATTACGTTGCTACCCGGTCGATGGCGCAGTGCTCATGGGCGGCTGTGACAAAACCGTTCCGGCTCTGATCATGGGAGCGACTTCGGCCAATATCCCTTCCATTTTCCTACCCGCCGGCCCCATGCTGAAAGGCTGCTGGCGCGGCGAAACACTCGGCTCGGGAACGGATATGTGGCGCTATTGGGCCGAGCGTCAGGCGGGCAACCTCTGCGAGGATGGCTGGAATGAACTGGAGGACGGGATCGCCCGTTCCCCCGGACATTGCATGACCATGGGCACAGCTTCGACGATGACCGCCATTGCAGAAGCTCTCGGACTTTGTCTGCCGGGATCTACATCCATTCCAGCGGTGCATTCAACTCACGCCCGGATGGCGAGTGCATGCGGTCGAAGAGTCGTCGATCTGGCCTGGGATTCAGTCACTCCGCGCGAGCTTTTGACCGGCGATGCCTTCGACAATGCCATCGTTACCGACATGGCTTTGGGCGGATCGACCAATGCAATCATTCACCTGATCGCCATGGCAGGAAGAGCAGGCGTCTCTTTGTCGCTGGATCGTTTCGATGAGATTTCCCAGCAGGTTCCAGTGATCGCCAACATTCGCCCTAGTGGCGAATACGTCATGGAGGATTTCTACGATGCCGGCGGAATTCTCGCTCTACTTGAGCAGATTCGCCCTTTTCTAAAAACGGATTGCCTCACGGTTTCCGGAAAGACCTTGGGTGAAAACATCGCAGGCGCCGAGATCTACAACGACGACGTGATCCGCTCTCCGGAACGGTCCGTTTCCAAGGCAGGTGGAACTTTTGTCCTACGCGGAAACCTTGCTCCCGATGGCTGCGTGATCAAACCCACCGCAGCGGAGGAGCGCTTGCTGCAACACACAGGAAAGGCGGCTGTGTTTTCTGACTACGCTGACCTGAAGGCCCGGATTCATGACGAATCGCTCGGCCTCACTGAGGACGACATTATCGTTCTGCAAAACGCTGGCCCCATCGGTGCTCCCGGTATTCCTGAGTGGGGCATGCTGCCGATTCCGGACTACCTGCTGAAAAAAGGAGTTCGCGATATGGTACGGATATCCGACGCGCGCATGAGCGGCACCAGCTACGGTGCCTGCGTGCTCCATATTGCCCCGGAGTCAGCAATTGGCGGCCCACTGGCGCTGGTCCAGGACGGCGATATGATTACGCTCGATGTGGAGGGGCGAAAGCTGCATCTCGATGTCAGTGATGACGAACTGGAACGGCGAAAGGCACAATGGCAGCCCGGAGAGCCCCGAATCAAGCGAGGGTATGGGAAGCTCTACGCGGACGAAATCACTCAGGCACCCGAAGGCTGCGACTTCCGCTTTCTCCATGACGGACCGGAAACACCGGAACCTGATATTTTCTAGCCGATGATGCGATCTCCGAAAGCGATTGTCCCTCCCCTGGTGACTCTTGGAATCGTAATCGTTCTGCTCGGAATCGCACGATTCTACGACCGTCTTCCTTTTCACCCACCAGCCTGCAGTTTCCGCGTCGTATTCGGAATTCCCTGCGTTGGATGTGGAGGAACGCGCGCCTTTATGAAGCTGGCTCACGGAGATATCATGGGAGCTTTTGCCATGAATCCTCTCAGTACAAGCCTGGCGTTTGCTGCTGTGATTTGGGTTCTGACCTTGCTGTTTCGAAAAGAAGGCAAGGAAAGAAAGCCGGTCAAAACCTCGTATTGGGTAGGAGGAACGATTCTAGTCCTCGGTGCGAACTGGATCTACCTGCTCTTGTATTTACCTCGATGAACATCTCACTCGCTGATCAGAAAGCAGTCGTCACTGGTGCTGCGCGTGGAATTGGCCGATCCATCGTGCAGGCCCTGATTGAGGTCGGTTGCCATGTCTACGCCATTGATCGAGACGAATCCGCGTTGAAAAAATTACGCGACTCCAACCCTGACTCGATCACAATAGAAGCTTTGGATATTGCCGACTACAGCGACCTTCAGGCTTTGGCTGAGAGAACAGGTGCGATTGATCATCTCGTCTGTGCCGCAGCTGTTGGATCAGGAAAAGGTGGTTTTCCGTTTTGGAACCTTGAACCGTCCGATTGGCAAAAGGTCCTCGATATTACCTTGATGGGAACGGTTAACACCTTGCATGCATTTACTCCGAATCTACTCAGTGGCGAATACAAAGATCGCAAGAGCGTCTTGCTGTTGGCTTCAGTCGCCGGGCAGATCGGTTCGCAGACAGATCCTCCCTACAGCGCTGCCAAAGCGGCCGTAATCAACTTTGCCCAATGCGCGGCGAAAGACTTCGCTACTCACAAGATTCGGGTGAACGCCTTGTCCCCCGGAATGGTAAAAACCGATCTGAACCGGACAGTGTTTGAGTCGCTCCCCGAATCCAAAACCGAAACCTACGAAGAGTGGGCTCGAAAGAAAATCGCCGGAATTGCTCCCTTGTCACGCTGGCAGGAGGCCGAAGAATTCGGAGCGATGGCAGTTTTTCTCGCCAGTGACTTCGGAAAAAACATCACCGGCCAAACGATCAACATCGATGGCGGTCAAGT
>JAHDCN010000025.1:10364-19782 GCA_020629815.1 Verrucomicrobiota bacterium | reverse complement strand
GGTCTAATTCCGAAAAAATGGTACTGGCGTTTGGCCATTGTAGTGATCGGAACCATGATTATTTCAAGTATCACTCATGTGATCATGGCATCACCAAATGAGATTCAATTTCCCCAGATGCTTTACATTTTCTTCCTGTTGCTCTGCATCTGGATTCCCGGCCCGAAATTTATGCTTGCGGTAGTCTCTTTGGCAATCTGGTGGATAGTCGATTCGCGCCGCCGATACGTGCTACCGTTAGCATATTTTGGCATACTGGGGACGCTCGCGATTCTAAACATACTCAGCAACCGCGCTAATGAAAAATGGGAGGCTGAAGTCAGGGAGGAGAATGCGAAGTTGGAAAAAATGATGGGCGAATTACAGCCGGACTGAGCGGTTGTGGCTCTCTTGTCAAATTGACGCGCTGCTCCACCAGGATGAACGAGCGGCGCCTCATGCCAATCCAAACAATTCAGTAGGATTTCCTCTAACTGATGTTAACTTTCTGATAATTATGGCAAAGACAATTGGACACTATGATCCCAAGGCTCACGAGGCCTACACGGCAGGCCGATATGTAGATGCGATCAAGATGCAGGTGGATCATTTGAACCGATTGGTAAAGGAGAAGCAAGCCACGGCGGAGGCGCGCAAGATGCTTTCGCTGTATTGCTACTCAGCCGGTGATCTCCCGGGTGCGATTGGCATGCTGAAATCGATTGAAGAGGAGAAACCGGAGGATGGTGAAATTCCGGAGAACATCGGCGTGATGCTGAAGAAGATGGGCCAGAACGAGGAGGCAGTCACCTATCTTCGCAAGGCGTATGAAATGAAGCCCGACAGTTCCAATATCTGCGACGGTCTCGCCCATGTGTATTCCGTTTTGGAAGATGAGGAGAACACGCAAATCTTCGGCAGGAAGTCGCTGGAGATGAAAGATGCCGCAGCGGCCGCGAGCGCTGTGACGTGGCCGATTCCCGAGGGTAAACCGAAGCCGTTTGATTACGAAGATCGCAGCCGAAATATCATCTCTTTCAGCCTATGGGGAGACAACGAGCGCTACCTCAAGGGTGCGCTTCGCAATTCCCTCCTCGCCTATGATATGTATCCCTCATGGACCTGTCGGTTTTACTGTGACAACTCGGTCCCTGCCGAGGTGCGGCAACAGCTGAAAGATCATGGCTCCCAGGTGGTGATGCGACCCCGTCCGGAAAAGTTCTACGAAGGTTTGCTGTGGCGTTTTGAGGTAGTAGCCGATCCGGATGTGGATCGATACCTGGTCCGAGACGCAGACTCGGTGATCAATGTGAAAGAACGAGTCGCGGTCGATGAATGGATCGAATCAGATTTCTGGTTTCACTCGATGCGTGACTTTGCTTCGCATACAGAAGTATTGCTGGCGGGCATGTGGGGCGGCTGCACGGGAGTGCTTCCGAGTTTGCCCGAGCTGGAAGCGGCGTTCCGCAGTGACAGCGCTCTCACTCTGACTTACGACCAGCAGCTGTTGCGAAACTGCGCGTGGCCGACGATTCGCAAAAGCGTAATGATCCACGACAGCGTTTACACAGGGTGCCTCGGCAGTATCCCCTTCCCTCCTTTTGGCCGGCAACCAAAGAATCGCCACGTCGGACAAAACGAATTCGTCCACAAGAATGCGCCATCGGTTTCCCTGCCTGAGAAGAAAGCCGAGAGGCCAGCTCAGACGCCTAAATCGACTGCTCCCGGTCTGGCGAAGAACCGGCAATTCAAGGTCACCAAACGCTGAGCACACCCAATGAATGATCGGTATATGATCCGATCACTCGAGTCGCTCCATCTGGCTGATTCCGTACTGGATCAGCTGCTGATTCACAGCACGCGATGCTTTGTCGTGCACGTAGAGAATCTTCGGGAAACTTTCAAACTCGATGACATGAATCTCGTTCTCCGGCGGCTCTTCCAGAGCGGAGTGGAGGTCCTTGATGTTCTTGATATCTTTGCCATTCACTTTGGTGACCACGGCGGAATTGATCCCCTCGTAACCGAGTGTTGATGGTGTTTTCAGAACGTTGCTGAGGAAAACCAGTTTCTCGCGACCTTCTTCTTCATACTTCTCCGGGTTCGCATTGGCGTAAACCAACTGGAACGGAGCCCGGGATACCCAGTCGCCACCCCAGCTTTCGAGGTAGGGCAATGTGAGCTCCTGAAAAATCATTCCACCAAAGATGACAAACTTCGGCCCACGATCATACATGTAGGGATCGATCAGGAAGTCTTCCGGTTTTCTCCGGCTCAGCTTCACATCAATGGTCTGAGGTTTTTCATCCCTGATGACTTCAAAGGGAAGGCTTTGACCAACTTCCGCGCCACCGCGAACCAGATGGGAGAAGCTCAGCTTGCCATACTTGGGATCGTCGTAGTTGCCACGGGCATCGATGGACTTACCGGCAATCTTGACGATAACGTCGCCCTCTTTCAAGCCGGCTTCATCTGCGGAGCTATCCTTTGCTACGCTGCGCACGAAGATACCGCCCTGCTCTTTCTTCAACCCGGCAAACTCCCGAAGTTGTTCATCCAGTGTCTGAGCAATGGCCACCCCGAGGGTCGGGAATCCTTTGTATTCACCATCTTCCAAATCGGCGAGAAAGGACTGAATCATTGGTGTCGGAAGAATGTTCGCTGTCTGTTCCTTGGAGGAGTAACTCAGCAACATGCCGGCAAGCTTGCCGTTCTTTACCACCGGCAGTGTGAAACTGTTCACGCGTGATTGCAGCGATCCCTTCACCTGATAGAGCAGGAAAACAGAGCCGGGCACGAGATAGGTTCCGACGTTTACGCGCAGGACTTCCACCTCAGTCGTGACGCCGCTGCCGTTGTCTTCAATTTGCCAGACATCGATCTTCTCACCAGCCACCACAGACGGGTCGAGTTTCAGCGGAACCAGTCCGTCGAAAACGCCGGAGCTGCTGTTGGCGGGCTCCAGTAGCGCCAGGTTTGCCTCGTGATCCAGACCAACAATTTTGGCCGGAACTTTGGCACCGGAAGAGGGGTGTTCCAATTCAAGATAGGTCGAGTTGGCACACATTTCAGCTGTGATCAGCACGCGGTTTTTTCCGATCACGGCACCCAGTCCCCGCCGGGGAGTCGGTGCGCCTTTTTCCCAGGGGCGAAGAAAGTTGTAGCTTTGCAACGTCGCGTTGACTCGCACGATGGACTTCTCCGGCGAACTCGCCGCCTTTTGCGCTTCAGCCAGGCCGGTGAGTCCGAATGCGATTACTGCAACCAGCGCGGTAATCGAGTGGGTGAATTTGTTTGGTAACATATCAGGTAAAATTGTTTGGGTGAAAAGAGAGGTTCGCTTCCCGGTTTTACGCGGCTTTCTTCGCTTCCGCTTTCTTCGGCTCTTTCTTATCGTCCGCCTTCTCTGCGTCTTTTTCCTCGTCTTCGTCTTCTTCCAACTCAAAGAGATCTTTCAGTTCCATGATGTCGGTTTCTTCAATGAAGTGATCGAATCCGACGTTGTATTTCGCTTTGATCCGGTCGTGAGCCACATCCGCATCTTCGCGCTTCAGCACCAGCGGTCTACCCTCGCCTATGCAACGAATGACATGGAAGTCCTCTTTGCCTTCTTCGGAGTAGTCTTCGTAGAGGGCATCGTAGACATCCTGTAGCACCCGAATTTTTTTACCATTCACGGTGTCGATCACCTTCTCTGTGTATCCGGCGATGTGGGTATTCACTTGATCGGGTAAGACAGCGGTAAGCACGATTGGCTGTGGACGCTTGCGGTAAATTTCGTCCTGACTGAACTGCGAGTAGTAGTAGCGAGTCGAGAGGTCCTTCACTCCATGAGAAGACATCATGCTTCGATCCAGCGGCTGGAACTGCAGTCCGGCGAACAGCACAAACTGCGGCAGTTTGTCATATTGATTGGCCTGAATCAGATAAGGAATGAAACGCTTCAACTCGAGGGTCAGCGTTTCCCGTTTTTTATCTCTCCAGATTTCGAGGTCCACCGTATCGCCAGCATATTTCCGCTCGATGATCTCATTCAAGTCGACCCGCTCTCCTTCGATCTCGATGAATCCGTCGGCGGCAATCGAATAACCGTCGATCGACAGAAGCACATCTCCGGTTTCCAAAACACCACCCGCAGAGCCAGCGGCATCAGCTTCACAAACCATCACGCCGACTCCATCCTCCGGCAATCCGAGAGCGATACGTTGAGCCGGGTTGAGCATATTCAGCGTGCTTGTCGCGATGTCCACGTAGTGATCATAAGAGCCATCCTCGATGTCTTTGAGAAAACGCTCAATCACCGGCACCGGAATCATGTAGCCGGTATTCTGCGCCACCGAGCCGGAGTATCCCTGGAAGGCAACTCCCACTACCTGATTATTTTGCAAAACCGGACCACCTGAGTTACCCGGGTTAATCGCGGCATCCACCTGAATCGAAAGGTGGTTATCAACGCTGGAATGCGAATAGGTTCGGAAGTCGATCCGCGAAACCACACCGCGAGTGACAGAGATTCGGTCACCACCAATGGGGTAACCCACGGCGATCACGGTGGTATTCAATTTGGGAATCCCACCAATGAACAGTGGCTTGATGCCTTCAAAACCTTTTTCAAATTCAGCACCGGATTCCAGCTCGAGCATAGCCAGATCGCAGTCGTGAGCGATGTGGATCACCTTTGCTTTGTATTCGGTCGGATCAGAAACTTTTTTGATATAGATCAATCGGGAGTTACTCACCACGTGGGCATTGGTCAGGAAACGATTGGGAGCGACCAGGAAGCCGGTGCCATTACCACTACTCATGCCGCCAATGTTCCAGGGCACCCGGTAATTAGGTTGCTTGGTTTCCACCTCGACCCGGACAATCGCGTCCATGTCGATCTCGGATATGTCCGCCTGAACGGCCTCCGAATTAGGTGCTGCCGACTGGGCCGGGTCAGCTTTCTGTTGAGCGGTAACGCTTTCTGAAAGCAGCGCGATCGATGCCAGAGCCGTGGCACAAAAAAAGGGCCGGACGCCAATCCGGAGAAACTGATTTTTCATAGATTTGCAGGTAAGCGACGCCGATAAACTGACTTGTCTCGAAATCGCCGCAGGAGCAGCAAACTGTAAAGTTTCGGGCTCCAAAGTCAACGTTTCTCACAGGCGTCATCTCTGCGCCGTTGCTTTTTTTCTGGAGTTACGAATCGCTTCTGATTTATGGTCAGGAAATGAACGATTATCGGTCTTTCTTCGCAATTATCGCCGCCTTTTCCATTACTCCCTGGATCGGGGCGCAGGATGACGACACGAAGCAGTTCGAAGCCAAAGTAAAAAAGCAAATCGAAGACCGGATCGTGAACAAGGCCAAGGCCGAAGCCGCGGCGATGAAGCTGCCATCCGGCATGCACGTGATCGTCGAGTGGATCGAAGTCGAAGCGCAGCAAGCCAGCGACTGGATTTTCGAAAACCCTCTTCTGACCGATGCGTCCGGCTTTCGCCGGGAGGTTCAGACGTGGCTGAAGGCAGGTGACGCCAAACTGGTGGAAACCCAGATCATTTCCGCTCGCAGCGGTCAGCGCGCCAAAGCCGAGGCGATTCATGAACACATTTACCCCACCGAGTTTGATCCGCCGCTAGGGCAAGTCCCCCAAAAGAAAAATGCCAAAGACAAAGATGGTGAAGGCAGGGAGATGACTACCGATCTGGAGATGAAGATCATTCCGCCTACGCCAACCGCTTTCGAGACCAGAAACGTCGGTTCCACACTGGAAGTCGACCCGGTGCTGGGAGCGGATGGCACCGTAGACCTCAACCTCGCACCCGAGTTGGTTCAGCAAGCTGCGAATACCAAGCATGTCACGGTCGCCGGTGATACAGAGATGAGTGTGGAGCTACCTCATTTTCAAACCTCCAAGTTCACGACTCAAGTTCAGCTGAATCCGGGAACCTATGCGCTGCTGGGAACGTCACGCCTCGGGCAGCCGAAACTGGAGAATGCGAAAGACCCGATCCTGCTCACGTTTGTCCGGGTCGATGTGTCGGGTGAGTAAGACCATTTCACCGGTGAAAACGGCGGTTTAACTGGTGAGATGGTCTACGGTTATTTCAGTGTCATCAGATACGCCATCACATCGGCGAGCTCCTGCGGCTTCAGCAACACTCCCATCGGCGGCATTGGTGACACCTCTGCCTGAAACCCTTCCGCGATCGTTGCACCGGGATCGACGAGACTTTCGAGAATGTAGTCCTCTTTTTTCCGTGTAGCGATTCCGTCGAGAGCCGGCCCAATCGCCCCGCCTTTTCCACCGACCATGTGACAGCGACTACAGGCAGCGATCTGATGCTCATGGAAAAGTTTCTCTCCGCGAACCGCATCTCCATCGGTCAATTCCGGTTCGCTCTGTTCGACCATTTCATACTCCACTTCGCGCAGCTCGACATCGTCCCACCAAGCCTTGCCGGTCGATTTCCCCCAACCTCCAAACAAACAGTTAATGGTCAATCGATCGCGATCCATCGAGCTGAAAACAACCTGCACTTTCTGCCACTTCGGGTTGCCCCGATTGAAGGCATTGGTTCGTGATCCCCGGGGTTGATTCTGCACTTCGTGGGCATTCATTTGCGCACCGCGCGCGCCGAGGACACGAGAGGTTCGGACCCAGCCGGTCAGTTGGTAGTCTGTGTTCTTTTTCACTTTTACCCCGGTCGACCAACTGAAGTCGGCGCCTTTGTCCGAGGAAACCCAGACACTGTTTTTGCCGGTGCGGGCAATTCTGGGATCGACCCCATACTCCGCCTCGCCGGAATAGGTGTGAACCTTCCACTGAGCGGGATTGCCCTGATCATCCAGATTCTCAAATGAAGCGTTGCTCAGCAAATTGGGGCCGACGACTTTGGGTGGCCCTCTTTTCACCATGCCAGCACCGCTCGCCCGAAGAGCAACACTGAGCCATTCATCTTCCACATTCGCTTTCTGTTTGATCAACTCCCTCGCGGCCCGTTCCACAGCCTCCCGGTTTGGAAAATGGGCAAGCTTGGCAAAAGCCGCAAGTCGCACCAGAGGTTCTTTGTCCTGCACCACGGCGGTGTCGAAAAACAGCTTCATACCTTCATCAGAATTCGGTATCGCTCGAATCGCATTGCGTTTCAAAACCGGATCATCTTTCAGCAAAGCCAGCTGATGAGTCGCATGATCCAACTCGCCCAACCCTTCCAATGTCCACAGGGCATGGCTGCCGTGAATGCCGCCGCCACTAACTAACTCCCTCAGTCGGCCGACGCTTTCCGTTCGTCTCTCCGCAACCAAAATACGCTGAGCGGTCATTCGCCAAAATTGATTGGAGTGACCCAACGCAGCAATCAGCGCTTCATCATCCGCACCCTCCAAAGACTGAATCGTAGAGTCCTTCGCCCCCTGCCATTTGATTTGGTAGATTCGGCCGTGTTGGCGATCCCGGTTGGGATTGATGTGCGCATTGCCCTTGCCATTCTCGCCCTGATAGCCACCAAAGTCAGGACGCGGCACCGGATTGTGCTGAATAATGAAATTGTACCAATCCGCCATCCACAGGTTGCCATCGGGGCCGACCTCGGCGGCTACGGGGGAAAACCACTCATCGGCACTGGCGACGAGATTGGATCGATTGGTGGCTGCGTATCCCGTGCCGTTGCGAGTGTTCTCATACATGCCGAGCAAATTGCCGGTCGGCCCGCCAATGAAGGCCATCCGGTCGCGCCAACGCTCGGGAAAATTCCGGGATGTCGCGAGCGCGTAGCCCGCCCCGGCCGTGTATTGCCCGAAGGCATCGACCTGACGAATGTTCTTTGTGATCGGATGAATCGCCAAATCGTCGGCGATCATTTTGGCACTCATACCTTTTTCCCCATCCGGGTATCCAGTCTGGGGAAAGCCACCGAAGAAAGCCGGGTTTCGGTTCGCTGTGGAGCCAAACACATCACCCGCCGCATTGAAACCGAGCCCCCAGGTGTTGTTGTTGAACTGATGCAGAAACTCGATCTTTGACCCGTCGGGACGAAAGCGAAAAATTCCGGAACCGAACTTTTGCGAGTTCCCGTCCACTTCCCCATTGTAACCGGAATAGCCAATCGCTCCATAGATCCAGTTATCGATTCCGTAGCGGAGGTTCGATGGTCCGGCGTGAGTATCATTGATTCCCCATCCGGAAAACAGAACCTCACGAACATCCGCTTTATCATCACCATCGGTATCTTTCAGGAACAGAAAATCCGGTGCCTGCGCCACGATGATACCACCGTTCCAAAACGTCAGTGAAGTCGGGATATTCAGTCCATCGGCGAAAACGGTTACTTTGTCCGCAAGGCCGTCACCATCGGTGTCTTCGAGGATTTTAATTCGATCCTCCCCGGTTCCGTCTTTCACTTCATTCGGGTAATCGATTGTCTCCGCTGCCCACATTCGGCCGCGCTCGTCCCAGGCAAACGAGATCGGATTCACGATATCCGGCTCCGCTGCAAACAGGGTCATATCGAACCCGGCTCGCACCTGAGTGTAGTCGAGACTGTCTTTTGGCGTCAGCGGTTTCTGCTTAGGCAAAGGCTCGGAGCGCTTCTCGTAGTTGGGAATATTATCGGCCTTTTGGTATTGCAGCGGAGTTCGGTTTTTCAGAAACGCCTCATAGCTTGCTCGCCGTTTCTCGCCAACTGCCCAGAGAATTCCCCGCCTCAACAACTGGTGAAATGCATCCTGAGACCAAACCCGCTCATCATGCCCCGAGGCAGTATAAAACACGCGGCCCTTTCCCTGCTCACGCACCCAGGTCCAAGGCTCTGGATCCGTAATATTGTCACCAGATTCGGCAACCTCGCGCACCTGCAAAATCGTGCGTCCATCGGCATTGTGATCACGATGCACATAGGTCTCATCCCAGGCCTCAAAGCTGGTAAGATTCTCCACAGCTCCATGATTGGGCTGCACGGTCTTCGGCCGAAAAATGGCAGACTTGTGCCGGTCAAAACGCCCGCCAACGAGCTTTCCGAATTCCGGCTCATTGGTGAAACAGGCGCTCGCCGAGTGCACCGGAATAAATCCCCCACCCTGTTCGACAAAGACCTTCAGATTCTGCCACTGTTGCGGACTGATCTGCTCGTGATTGGCATACAGCAGAACCGCGTCGAAAAGATCGAGGTAGCTCGCATCATCAAATGCCTCCTCAACTTTGGTCACATAATCAAAATAGATTGCCTCCTGTCCCAGCGCCTGCGCCAGCATAGGATAGTAAGCATTCGAATTATGATGGGCCTTCTCGTGCCCGAGAAACAAAACCCGGACGGGACCTTCCGAAGGTCGGGCCGAAACGGTTTCGAAACCAAGACCGAGAAAGCCAAGCGCAATCAGCAATCGCCACATCATGGAAATACTGTGACGGATTACCGACCAAAACGCTAGAGCGCTCTGGTCCCGATTTATTGAAAAT
>JAHDCN010000025.1:7949-10264 GCA_020629815.1 Verrucomicrobiota bacterium | reverse complement strand
TTTCGCCTTCTCACCGGCTTTGGCTTTCCCTTTTGCCTTGCCTTTGGCTTTGCTGCCCTTAGCAGCAGGGCCCTTTCCTTGCGGACGAGTCGCCTTCGGGCGCTCGATCTTGGTCGCCCCTTCCGGCAGCTTCTCGATATCAAATTCTTTCACTTCACCCGCTGGCAACTCTTTCACTTTTACCTCTTTGATCTCTACCCGGTTGGCATTGCCCTTGTGCAATTGAATCGCCAACAGACCTTCCAGCGAACGTCCGGGGTGGTAGTCCGTAAACTCAGAAGTGATCTCTCCGTTCACCTTGTGAATCACATGATTCCCTTTTGCTACGACAGAAAATTCATTCCACTCCGCAGTGTCGGCTTTCACCGGCTCCTGCTCCGAAATCAACCAGCGAACCCCCTCCGGATCCAGCACCACATTTTTTCCATTGAGCCCCATGATGCCGCGACCTTTTTCCTCGTAGGTCATTCCGGTATGTTCGATCGCCGGATGCACATCGCACTGATATCCGGAAATCGCCCACTTCCCAAACTCGGGAATTTTCTTACTACGATACTGGATTCCTGAATTGTTATCACCAATCACACGCAACGTTGCCTTGAGCTCGAAGTCCTTGAGTGTTCCACCGTTCCAAATCAAAAAGGTATTGTGCTCGAGGTGATCCGGGCCATCGCAAGTTCCGATCACGATGCCGTCTTCCACCTTCCACAGATCCGGATCCCCTTCCCAACCAGTCAGGTCAGTTCCATTCAGAAGGGAAACAAATCCTGCCTCCGCCGCCGGCTTTTGCTGGCAGGAGGAAAGCAGTCCAATAACACAAAGGGGCAAAATCAGGCGCGCGATCTTCATGCCGCCACCCTAGCGCGACTTGAGGAAAAAATCACCCTGTATGCTATTCCGGCTGCCTGCCTTTTTGCCGCAAGATTACAATCACCCGCGCATACAGACACAGGCAGGATGCGAGATGGACAATCGCTGTGGAAAGAGCAATCCCCGAAACCCCGATCATCTTCGAAAAGACCAGGTTCAGAACGATATTGAGAGCCGCGGTAAAAATCATCACACCGAGCAGATAGCCTCCCACCTTGAAACCAATGAGCGTCCGATTGGCCAGCAGCGCCAGAATATGAAACGGAATCTGTACGCCAAGAAACTGCAGCACCCGTGATACATTCCCGGTATCTTCCGAAGTAAACTCGCCCCGTTCGAACAGCAGCGATACCACCATCGGAGCCGCATACACAAATACCGCCGCAGCCAGGCTTCCGGTCGCACCCACAATCAAAGTAAACTTTCGAAACAAGCTGGTCAGGCGTGCCCAGTTTTTCTCGGCAATCTCGGTGGCAAAATACGGCAGGACCGTCGTGCCGACTGCCGTCATTCCCAGCATCAAAAGAATCGAGCAGGTTTTGTCGGCGTAGGTGTAGGTCGAGAGCGCACCGTCACCCAGCTGCGCCGCCATCGAGCTGTCGATCAGCGCAGTCATCGCTCCCATTACATTCGCCGCAGAAAGCGGGATGATCTGTTTCATCAGCGGCGCAATTCGAACTTCGTGGGAGCGATCAAAAATCAGATTGGTGTGTCCGCACTTTCGCATCACTCCGATCCACAAACCCACCGCCTGGAGCACTGCCGCGACCAGGTAGGCAACCACCAGACACTGAACGCCCATTCCCGGAAACAGCAGAAACAGACCGATGATACAACAAATCGGAGTCACCACCGGCATCAGTGAGGGCAAGGTGAAAAACTTGTTGGCGCGGAGAATCTCGCGGCCCATCACCGTCATTGATTCGATTACTCCCACGGGCAGCAGCAAATAGTAGAACTTCCGCGTGATCGCCAATTTCTCTTCGCTGAAGCGTCCGCCAAAAAGCAGATTCAGCAACGGGTCACCGAACACCCAAAGTAAAGCGGTGATGCCGGAAACAATGCCCAGAAACACCCAGAAAAACTTCGCCACCAGTTGATCCATCCCCACCCGGTCTTTCGCCGTTTTCAGCTCGATGTAGGTGGGCACGATTCCGAACGGAATAATCGCCAACAGCAGAATGACAAAGTTCGGAATCAGATACGCAGCCAGAAATGCATCCAACTCCATGGACGTCCCCATCTTGTCCGCAATCACCCGCTCTTTTGCCAGGGCAACAAGCTTCACAACGATCACCAGACTGCTGACCGTAAACATCGAGCGAAGAATCGCCCCAAAGATGTGAGATTCTGATTTCAACTATTCCAAAATAATATAATTTCAATAATATTAATAACAACAAGTCTTTCTCAGCCTGAGAAGCATCTTTTTTGGTCCGAAAAAG